>DATIPL010000485.1:0-2649 GCA_035471965.1 Gammaproteobacteria bacterium | reverse complement strand
ACTGTTCGGCAACCTGTGCCTCTCTCTCGGCAATGAGCTGATCGGCGCGATCTCGCTCTGCCTGAGTGAATCGCTGCAAGGCGGTCTCGATTTCCGACACCAGCTGAGCGATTGCCGAAGCCGCCTCGTCACTCTCACGGTCCGTGCCGGCAGCGCCCTCGGCGGACGCCGAATCCAGGTCGTCAACCTCGGCACTCGCGCTATCCGCGGTTTCCGTTTCCGACGCGGATTCGAAAATTCCTTCTTCCTCCTGATTATCCGCCTCCGGAGCATCCTCGGGCCGGCCCGCCGGGGCGTTGACCGTGGTGTCGAGGCTGAATTGACTCGGGTCGAAGGGATCCGGCTCCGGGTCGCCATCCGCCGTGTCGCCGGACTGCTGAAAGTCTTCCTCGTCTCGCCGGATTTCCGAGATGAGCTGGCCCAGGTCGTGACCGAGCCGGCTGTCGCCCAGCGCATCCTCGGGCTCGGGCGACTCGTCGCCGGCCGAGGCGTGCCCTTCATTCATCGGCTCAGGCTCGTTGTCAGAAATGTCAGAATCAATTTCAATGTCGTCAATTACTTCAGGCTCGTTGTTCACGCTTTCTGTCTCCACCGCAACTCTGCATCCACTGTGAATGATACCGCAGCCGGTCGCCTTTTCGTCTCCCGATCGCGCGGCTCACGGCCACTGGCAAAGGTCATCCGGGATCGGCACGGGCCTGAACCGCACTCTGCACATGCCCGACACCGCTCCCGATATCTCAACTAACTGTTGAAAATCAATTTCCTATAAATCTCCAACCCAAGCTCTCGGCGAAGACGACCTCTCCACCTCGAGCCGTCGATCAAGCGCTCGAGCGCTCGACCAATGCCGGCACATCCGTGCACCGAAAACATGCTGCCGAAAAGAGACAATTCCTCGACAGTCGCGCAAGGATAATCGTTCCCAGTCGCGGAGGACAAATCCAGAAAAAAATTCAGCGGTATCAGAGGCCGGTTGCGGTCGGACACGGAAACCCAGCCGAGTGGTGGCTACGGGTGGGATCGAACCACCGACCTCACGATTATGAGTCGTGCGCTCTCACCGGCTGAGCTACGTAGCCACGGAGGGGCAGTGAAAAATACAGAAGCGGCTATTCCCTTGCAAGCTGCGGCGCAAGGGCGCGAACGTCCCTCAGCCCGGTTCATGTGACGGGCGACACCATCGGCGCCACATCTGCCGGTAAGCCCTCTCCAGATTGGCGCTGAAGACAGCGGGCTCCCCGAGGGCGGTATCGCGGAAGCGCCGCCGCATGCCGCGTCGCAGCGTGGTGAGTTCTGCCGGGTCGGCGGCAAGGGACAGGGCTGAGTCCACATAGGCGTCGCGTCGGCGGGCCACCAGGTAATCAAGTCCCAGGCATTCCAGAATGCTGGCCGAGGTCCGGCTGGCCATGCGATCTCCGGCGAGGGTCACGACGGGGACACCCATCCATAATGCGTCGGCGGAGACCGTTCCGCCGGAAAACGGAAACGGGTCCAGAGCAATGTCTATATCGCCGTAGCTGGAAAAGTATTCGTCCTGGATCGAGGATCCCCTGAGGATGATACGGGATAGATCGAAACCTACCGCGTCCAGTCTCTGCAGGTACTCATTGCAGAACCCGGCGTCAGTGAACACAGAATTCTTGAGCAAGAGTCTGCTGTCCGTCTTTTGCCCGAGTATTTTTTTCCAGAGTTTGAGCGTCCCGTCGCTGACCTTGGCGAGGTTGTTGTAGCAACCGAAGGTCACGTACTCGTTGGCGAGCACCGGCGGCGGCGCAACCTCCGGCCTGTTCTCAGGCTGGCCGTAACACAAAAAGCACTGAGGAAGCCTTATCACCGTCTCGCTGAAACGCTGCCGCGTTTTTTCCGGAACGACCACTGCATCGGCGATCAAATAGTCCATCTGCGGAAGTCCAGTGGAATGCAGGTAACCTATCCAGGTCGCCTGCACCGGCGCCGGCTTGAGGGCAAACAGGCGCATCCGGTTATTCGCCGTATGTCCCGCCAGGTCCACCAAAATGTCTATTCCGTCGTTTCGAATCGTTTCCGCCACGCGATCGTCGCGGAGGCCGGCAATCTGACGCCACTCATCCGCCAGCGGCTTCAGCCGCTCGGTGAGCGCATCCCCCTGATACAGATCGTCGTAGCAGGTCACGTGCACGCGGGACCGGTCGCGGAACTCCAGCACCGGCGCGAGAAAGAGACCGACAGGGTGGGTGCAAAAGTCGGGCGAAACATATCCGATTCGAAGAGTGCGATCCGGATCAAGGGCAGCGCGGTGCCCGAATACCGGCGCGACGTGCTCGCCGATCTGGCGATTGAACCAATCGACGTGCGCCTCGTAGAGGGTATCGATGGTCACGTCCTCCATGTAGTGCAGATTCATCAGCAGATTGGAATGGGCCTCGTTGAAAGCGGGACGCAGCTCGAGGGCCCGCCGCACGTGAACCGTGGCCTCTGCGACCCGACCCTGATCCTTCAAAACGGTACCCAGGTTGTTGTGGGCATCGGCGTTATCCGGGTCCAGCTCCAGCACCTTCTCATAACAACGACGTGCTTCGGCGAATCCTCGCAGTTCCCTGTGGACGTTGCCGAGATTGAGGTAGCCGCCGGGGAACTCCGGGTTGACCTCGATGGTTTTTCCAAACT
>DATIPL010000484.1:0-4023 GCA_035471965.1 Gammaproteobacteria bacterium | reverse complement strand
ACGAGAGTATTTTCCTGCTGTATCCGTTCCCGGACCGGGGAGCGCAATCCATCGGCATGCTGTCGGCGGGCTATGGTCTTGCTCCCCTCGATCCGGTCACCCGGGGACAGTTGACCGGCGACCAATTTATCGGAAACCGTTTCGAATGGACGACGGTCAGTCAATTGCGACCCCGGCTTCGGTGGCAGGCCTTTCCGCGGCCCGCTGACGTTGCCGCTTCGCCCGAGGAAATGAAGATGGTTAGGAACGTTCGTTACGATCTCATCATCGCCCGGGAGCGAAATCTCGCTCCGGCGGAAATCGTGTATCAACGTCGCGGCCTGGCGGGAACGGAACACAGAATCGAACAATCCTTGAACCGGGCCACGCGCTATTTCTGGACGGTAAGAGCCCGCTTCGAGCTGAACGGTGAGCAACGGCTGACTGAATGGGGCTCGATTCATTACCAGGCACGGGAAAATGTCACGGCACCGTCCCAGTTTTCTTACCGCTTCAAGACTCCGGATTGAGTCTGATTGACTGGACCGAATGCTTTACGCGGGCACGATCCATTGGCTTCGCGTCCGCTCGCCGGCCTGAAGTTTCGTGGGCAACGGAAGCCGGCGATTCACGATATGGCACGGATTGCTCCTCGCCGAAGGCGCCGCGCTCATGATCGCCCTGCTGATGCCGATCACCCCTTCCAAAACGGGCTCGGGCCCGGGTATTGCCGATTTTCTGATCCCGGATCCGAGCTACCTGCAGCAAGTGGTCGTTTACTTTGTTCTCACGAACATTCTCATATTGATTGTCGCCGCCATTCTATGGATATGGGTGAAGCTCAGCTGAAATCGGCCCGGCCTACGACAACAGATTCCGGCGCCGGCTCGCGTTTCGCTCTTTACTTTCAGGCCGATTTCCGCAGTGTAACGAGCGAAAACGCCTGAACCGGCCTGCCGACGCCTTTCAACTGAAGATCCCCGAGCGGATCCGCTTCGATTCGATCCTCGAGCTCGGCATAGATGTTTTGACTGATGATGATTTGTCCGTCCTGTGCCTCGTCGCAAAACCGCGAAGCCAGATTGACGCCATTACCATTCGCGGTGTAGTCGAACCGCTCTTCATATCCCACCATTCCAAGCGTCGCAAACCCGGCCGAAACGCCCACTCCGAAACCCAGCTGATAGCCTCGCTTTGCCCACTCGGCAGTCAGCTCCGCCATCTTCGCGCGCATGGCGACGGCCATCCCCACGGCCCGGAGCATGGGATCATCGCATGGCAGCGGATCGTTGAATATCACCATCAGACCGTCTCCTGCCCGGTGCTCGATGGTGCCTTCATACTGTGAAACGAGCCTCCCCATCTGCTCATGATACGTCCGCAACACGTCCATGGCCTCTTCCGGCTCGATGTTCTCTGAAAAAGTCGTGAATCCGCGTAGATCACAAAAAACCGTGGCAATGAATCGACGATGACTCGAGAGAACCCTGTCATCCCCCGAGTCGATTATCAGCTTGGCCACCTGCGGCGAGAGAAACCTCTTCAAACGCTCCAATCGCCGGTTCTTTTCAACCTCCTCGTCCACCCGGCTTTCGAGGCTCTTGGTCCATTCTTCAAGCTCCGCGGCCTGGGCCTGGACTTTTTTGCACAGTGCCTTGAGCGCCAGATTCTGATTCAAGAATACAGACGCTACGAGCAGGAAGTACGCCAGCGTCAAGATGCGCCAGTCGTAATGGACATACAGGGTTCCAACCATGATGAAGACGCCGGAAATCGCGAGGGCGAGCGGCGCCTTTCCCCGGTGGTGCTTCCGATCGATGGCCACGCCCGCCAGCGCCAGGACCGCCAGGGACCACATCAGAACCGCCTGCACATGCGGAATCAGATCCTGGGAAAAAATTCCGACTCCGGCCAGGCCGACCGCTATTGCCGGCTGGCCGAAGCACATGAGCAGGGAGCCCACTGCGGAGCAATTCGCAAGCCACCCGAAGCGCTCGATTTCTTGACTGGGCGAGTTCATCTGAATCCCCGCCAGGTGGTTTTCAAAGCCGGGAAAGAGGTCTGGTCGTGGTCAGCGACCATTTCGGGAACCGCCGGGATCGTTCCTGATGTGGGAGCCGCTCAGATAGATCGCCATCAGAGCTTCGTTCAATCCGTCTCAATCGGCAGCGACGGGTCGCGCGCCCATTCGCTCATTGACGCGTCGTATACGGAGAGCTCTCTGTAACCCAGCCGATGTAACACGAAGGCATCGAGGGTGGCAGCAATACCGCCGCCGCAATAGACCACTGTGCGCTTTTTACGATCGAGGCCAACGTCCCTGAACTTGTTGTCGGATTGCTCCGCAGGTAGAAAGGTATTCGTTTCTGGATCGACCAGCGAGGACGACGGCACGTTGACGCTCCCCGGTATGCGCCCTCGCCTGCCGTAACGCGGATTCTCGCCCCGGTGCAGATCCGGCTCCAGCGCGTTCACCAGGCAGGTATCCGCATCGTCAATCGCCCTTCGAACCGCTTCTTTGGCGACAAACAGCTCGGAACGCGGATGCGGCGTCAGGGTCGCGGGTGGGAAAGAAGGCTCCCGGGTCGAGGTGGGTCGCTGCTCTCGCACCCACTTCTCCCAACCCCCATCGAGCACGGTGGCAGAATCGAACCCGATCGCTCGCAGCATCCACCATACGCGCGTTGACCAAACCAGCCTGCCGCGGGAGTAGAGCACGACGCGGTGACCGTCCCCAATGCCGCGGCTTCCGAGCACGACGGCAAGGGTTTCCGCGGGCAGCATCTTGAACCGAAGGTGAGGCGGGCTGCGGGGATCCGAAAGCTCATCTTGAATGTCCAGAAAGCCCGCGCCTTCGATGTGTCCCAGCTCGTATTCGGCGCGGCCGCTCACCACGCGATAGGGCGCCTCCCGTCCCGGAGGCAGGTAGCTCAGAAAGGCGGTGCACTCGAAGACCCTGAGGTCCGGGTCATTCAGATGATCGCCCAGCCAGTCGGTGGTTACGAGGGCGTCGGGATGCCGGTATTTCGTAGCCATGGAAAAAACGGGCGCATTCGTTGCCGACGGAGAGGTTCAATTATCTGGAAGCTGTAGGAAGATTGCCATCGGCGCCCGCCGCCTCTTCCTTTTCGCACCCGTTTCCCGGGAGAATCCGCCCATGCGCGTTGCCATCCTTCAGACTGCCGGCGAACCTGGCGTCGTCGAACCGAATCTCGAGCACCTCGCCCAAAAGGCGGCCGAGGCCGCGGAACGCGAGGCGCAAGTGCTGGTGTGTCCGGAGATGTATCTCACCGGCTACAACGTGGAAACGGAAACAATGACCCGCCTGGCCGAGGCGGCGGACGGGCCGGCCGCGCGGCGGGTGGCCGAAGTGGCCAGAAACAACAACCTTGCCATTCTTTACGGCTACGCCGAGCGCGAAGGCAAAGCCGTCTACAACTCGGCGCAGCTCATTGAGGCGAACGGAAGATCTGTTGCCAATTGCCGCAAGTCCCATCTCTACAGCCACCTGGACCACCGCACGTTCACCCCCGGGAAATCACTCGTACATGCGACGCTCGACGGCGTTACCGTGGGTCTCCTGATCTGCTACGACGTCGAGTTTCCGGAGCCTGTCCGATCGCTCGCACTTGCCGGTGCGGCCATCGTTCTCGTGCCGACGGCATTGATGACGCCCCACCACTTCGTCGCGAACGCGCTCATTCCGGTGCGCGCCTGGGAGAATCAGCTCTTCATGGTGTACGCCAACCGCTGCGGGTCGGAGGGCGAGCTCGACTACGTGGGACTGAGCACCGTCGCCGGACCGGATGGGAAAATCATCGCCCAGGCCGGCGGCTCCGAAACGCTGCTCGTCGCGGAACTGGATCTGAACGCCCGGGACCGGGCCCGGCGCTTTTTCAACTATCTCGAGGAGCGACGGCCCGAGCTCTATCAGCGCTGACGCCCCCATATCCAGGCACCGGAGCGACTGTTCCCCTGCCGACAGGGCCGTTCACATCATCACATTGAAAGAGATCGTCACCCGGTCCTCGTCGATGGTGCTCG
>DATIPL010000483.1:0-8700 GCA_035471965.1 Gammaproteobacteria bacterium | reverse complement strand
GCCACCCATACCGAAACCGAGGCGCTGCTGCTCGAGAACAATCTGATCAAGGCCCACCGGCCCCGCTACAACATTCTGCTTCGGGACGACAAGAGCTTTCCGTATATCTACCTCTCCACCCATCAGGATTTCCCCCGGCTCGCTTTCCACCGCGGGGCCAGGAACACGAAAGGTCGGTACTTCGGTCCCTACGCCAGCGCCGGCGCCGTACGGGAGACGCTCACCCAGCTGCAGAAGCTGTTTCGCGTGCGCCAGTGCGAGGACTCCTTTTTCAACAACCGCAGCCGGCCTTGCCTGCAGTACCAGATCAAGCGCTGCACCGCCCCCTGCGTCGGTCTCGTGGACGAGGCGGAGTACGGCGAAGACGTGCGCCACGCCAGCATGTTCCTGGAAGGTCGCAGCGAGGAAATGATCGAGGAGCTGGTATCGCGCATGAACAAGGCGGCCGGGTCCCTGGACTACGAGATGGCCAGCCGCTACCGGGATCAGATCGCGAGCCTCCGCCGGGTGCAGGAACGCCAGTACGTCAGCGGCGCCCGCGGCGACATCGACGTCATCGCCGCCGCCACCGGAGAGGGCCTGGCCGCCGTTCAGGTGTTCGTAGTGAGAAACGGCCAGAGCCTCGGCAACCGTACGGTGACCCCGAGCCATGCCGCTGGCGCCACGCCGGAGGAAATCCTGCGGGCCTTTCTTCCCCAGTATTACCTCTCCCGCTCCGCCAGCCGGCTGATACCCAGGGAGATCCTGCTGAGCCACCCGGTGGACGAAGCCGTGCTCATTGCCTCTGTGCTGGAACAACGCGCGGGACACAAGGTGATGCTCAAACAGCGGGTGCGCGGGGAACGCGCCCGCTGGCTCAAAATGGCAGCAGAGAACGCCGCGCTGGCGCTGAAACAGCGCCACGCCGATCGCGCCAGCGTCCGCGTCCGCCTGGAATCCCTGCAGGACGCGCTTTCGCTGGACGAAACGCCGTCGCGCATCGAGTGCTTCGACGTCAGTCACACCGCTGGGGAAGCCGCGGTCGCCTCCTGTGTGGTGTTCGAATCCGAGGGGCCGCTCAAATCCGATTACCGGCGATTCAACATCAGGACAGTGGCCCCGGGGGACGACTACGGCGCCCTGCGCGAAGCCTTGAGCCGGCGCTATCGCCGGGTGCGGGAAGAGGAGGGCAAGCTGCCGGATCTGATCCTCATCGACGGCGGCAGGGGTCAGCTCGCTCAGGGCGTTTCGGTTCTGGAAGAGCTTCAGCTCGGGGATATCACTCTGGTCGGCGTGGCCAAGGGGCCGTCGCGAAAACCCGGTCTGGAGCATCTATATATAAGTAGTGATGGACGCCGTGCCGTGACGCTGTCGGCGGACTCGCCGGCGCTCCATCTGATACAACAGATCCGCGACGAGGCGCATCGGTTCGCCATCAGCGGACACCGCGGGCGGCGTAGACGCGCCCGCGGCAGCTCGGTTCTCGAGGGCATTCCCGGGATCGGCGCCAAGCGCCGGCAGAGACTGCTCACCGAATTCGGCGGGCTCCAGGCCTTGTCCAGGGCGGGGGTTGAGGACCTTGCCCGGGTTCGCGGGATCAATCGCGCGCTGGCGCAGGCCATTTACGACGCATTTCGACAATGAGATTGAACATACCCAACAGCCTCACGGTGTTTCGAATACTGCTGATACCGGTATTCGTGGCTGTGTTCTATCTGCCTTTTGCCTGGGCCAACGCGGTCAGCGCCGCCATCTTCGCCCTGGCGGCGATCACCGACTGGCTGGACGGCTTTCTCGCCCGCACCTTGAATCAGACGTCTCGCTTCGGCGCCTTTCTCGATCCCGTGGCCGACAAGCTGATGGTGGCGGCGGTACTGGTGCTTATCGTGCAGGCAGACCCGAGAGCCGTGGTCGCGGTGCCGGCCATCATCATCATCGGGCGCGAGATCGCGGTATCGGCGCTGCGCGAGTTCATGGCGTTGATCGGCGAGCGCACCCGGGTAAAGGTGGCCGTGGTGGGCAAGGTCAAGACCACGGCGCAGATGCTTGCGCTGCTGCTGATGCTTTACCGCGACGAGTTCAGGGGCTTTCCGACCTACGAAATCGGTTTCTGGCTGCTTTATCTCGCGGCCGCGCTGACGCTTTGGTCGATGATCGTTTACATGCGCGCCGCCTGGCCGATCATGGGCCCCAACGCCATGCGGGAACGGTCCCCGGAGTCGCTTGACACCCCTAGGCCCGACAATAGAATACGGAGTTCGGTCGCGCGGGAATAGCTCAGTTGGTAGAGCACAACCTTGCCAAGGTTGGGGTCGCGAGTTCGAGTCTCGTTTCCCGCTCCAACTCCCTCTCCGCGGCTTTCGGCGGGTTCGCCGACGGCTCCTATCCCGCACAAGTTCAAAAGGCCGCGGCGGCTCAAGGCTGAGTGGCAGAGTGGTTATGCAGCGGCCTGCAAAGCCGTCTACGCCGGTTCGATTCCGACCTCAGCCTCCATTACGAAGCCCCTGAATCCCAGGGGTTTTGTTTACAATTCCAGAGCACGTTCATATCCTTCGGCCTGACGCCCGGGTGGCGGAATCAGGTAGACGCAGCGGACTCGATTGGGTCCCCCGCGGGGAAACCCGCGGGTGCACTGGAGTCAAATTCGGGGAAGCCTTAACAGGTTGTGCTGATGGTGATCCCGAGCTAAGCCCGGGAAGACTTGTTTTTGCCTCGATAGTCAGGAGTCAGCGCGTGGCAGTTTGGACAAAGCAGCCGCAAATTATTCAGCCGGTTGTCTTTGTTATCTCCGATTCGGTGATCCAGCTCGAGTGGAATAGGATTATTCAGCCATTCGGTCAAACCACCGTTCGAGTACTGATGGTTGAAGATGCCTTCTTTGAGCAATTTATTTCGAAGTTTGTAGCTTTGTATCGGCGGCTCGTTCGAAAGAAATTTGCTGATAGGTTGTCTCTGGCCCGCAATCGTGCCGCGACTCCAACCCTGGCCTTTGACGTGAGAACAATCTAGCCCGAAGTGATTGATGGCTCTCTTCAACACTTCGTAGTTGCCCCCATAAGGAGCAGCTTGAAGCTTTTTAAGAACTTGCCGCAGAGATACGGAAGTCTTCTCGGCATTCCGGAGTTGAGGCTCTGAATACTTTCGAAGTTTCATAGGCTTGAATCAGTCTTCCCGGGAAAGTGTAGAGACTAGACGGCTCCTGCCTAAGTGCATGATTGATGCATAGGGTAAAGGGATAGTCCAGGCCACAAACGCGTATACCATAATGCGGCAGCGAAAGCTGTAGTGGTAGGTAAAATCCGCTGGCCGACAGGCCGTGCCGGTTCGAATCCGGCCCCGGGCACCACATTTTTGTCAAACAGGATTGGGTTAACGGTTGGTACCGGCTTGGAGTTACTACTGATACAGCTCCGGGACGCGGTCAACGGATCCAGGTCGGCGACCGAGCAATCGCACTATTCAGTCGCGACGGTGAATTTTTCGCAGCGTCGGATTACCGCA
Source organism: Gammaproteobacteria bacterium (assembly GCA_035471965.1). Taxonomy (GTDB): domain Bacteria; phylum Pseudomonadota; class Gammaproteobacteria; order HK1; family HK1; genus CAMYJH01. The sequence continues at coordinate 5,220 of DATIPL010000483.1, read as the reverse complement.
ACGACTGTGGCCGGTCGATCTCCGCGGGCATCATTGAGGACAACGCGGTGTTTTGTCCCAAGCGCGGGCGCGGCCATCGCTTTGCTTCCGGCAGCGTTTCCGTCGAGCAGGCGCGCGACCGACTTTGCACCTCTCCCGTCATGGTGGTCGGCGACGAGATCTTCACCTGCATCGAAAATATTTCCAAATCCGTAAATCCGTGACTTGAGCGCTTAAGGTAAGTTCGAATGCGAGACGCGGTAATTATCGACGGCGTGCGCACGCCCATCGGCAAGTTCGGCGGACGTCTCTCCGGCGTACGCCCGGACGATCTGCTGGCCCATACCTATCGCGCGCTGATCGAGCGCACCGGCATCGATCCCGCGATGCTCGATGACGTCTACGCCGGCTGCGGAAACCAGGCCGGAGAAGACAATCGCGACGTGGCGCGAATGGCGGCGCTGCTTGCCGGATTCCCGGTGGAGGTGCCCGGGATCACATTGAATCGCAACTGCGCATCGGCGTTGTCGGCGGTCAACGACGCGGCCAAGTCGGTGATCGCGGGGGAAGGGGAGAGCTACATCGGCAGCGGCGTGGAATGCATGAGCCGCGCGCCCTGGGCCATGGCGAAGCCGGGCAGGGTGCCGACGAACCGCCCGCCGGAGATCTGGGACACCACCGTGGGCTGGCGCTTCAATAACCCCAAGCTGGATGCCCTGTATCCCATCATCAGCCTGGGTGAAACCGCCGAGGCCGTCGCCGAGCAGATGCAGATCAGCCGCGCCGACCAGGACGCTTTTGCCCTGGAGAGCCAGCGCCGGGCGGTGGAAGCGATGAACGCGGGCCGCTTCAGAGACGAGATTGTGCCCGTGGAGGTGCCGGGCCGGAGAGGGCGGATCGACGTAGTCGATGTGGACGAGCATCCGAGATGCCGGCGCTCGAACAGTGGCTTCGAGCTTGCCACCACAATGGAAGAGCTGGCGTCGCTGAAACCCGCTTTCAAACAGGACGGCAGCGTCACTGCCGGCAACTCGAGCGGCATCAACGACGGCGCCGCCGCAATGCTGATCATGGATCGGAAGCGGGCCGAGTCGCTCGAGCTCAAACCGCTGCTGCGCTGGATGGGTTCGGCTGCGGTGGGCGTCGATCCCGGTCTCATGGGGCTCGGGCCGGTGCCGGCGACCGATAAGCTGCTGAAGCGTTTCGAGCTCGAGCTCGAGGACATCGGTCTCATCGAGCTCAACGAGGCCTTCGCCGCACAGTCCCTCGGCTGCATGCGCCAGCTTTCCATGCGCCACGAGATCACCAACGTCAACGGCGGCGCCATCGCGCTCGGGCATCCCACCGGCTGTTCCGGGGCGAGAATACTGGTGACCCTGATGCACGAGATGAGACGCCGGGCGCCGGAGGAGAGGCGTCCCTTCTACGGCCTGGCCACCCTGTGCGTGGGCGTCGGCATGGGTGTCTCCACCCTGGTGCAATGGATCGGGGACTGAGCCGACATCGCGCGTACCATTTCAAGCGGGGTCAGTTCGGACCGCAAACAACCGAGGAGGGATCATGCAGCGCCCGCTCACCGGGATCCGCGTCATAGGTACCGACCAGTATATCGCCGGACCCTACTGCACCATGCTGCTGGCCGACGCCGGGGCGGAAGTCATCAAGATCGAACGCCCGGGCGCGGGTGATCCGCGACGCGCCATGCCGCCCTTCGCCGAGCGAGATGGCAAGCGTCGCGCCGGCGGCTTCATGGCCTACAACCGCAACAAGAAGAGCCTGGCGCTCGATTTGCGCAGCGGCCAGGGGAAGGCGGTGTTCAAGAGGCTGGCGGCAAAAAGCGACGTGCTGGTGGACAACCTGCGACCTGGATCGCTGGAGCGGCAGGGGCTGGGTTATGAAGATTTGAAAGCCGTGAACCCGGGGCTGGTCTACGCGGTCATTTCTGGATTCGGACGAATGCCGGGTCGCCGCGGACCCTATGCCGACCGGCCCGCTTTCGACATCGTCGCCGAAGCCATGAGCGGCATCATGCACATGGTGGGGTTCGAGGATAAGCCGCCGTCCTGGACCATCTACGGGCTGGCGGACATCTACTCGGGTCTGGTCGCCGCCTACGGCATCATGCAGGCGCTGTTCATGCGCGAGCGCACCGGGGAAGGGCAGTTCGTCGATTCGGCCATGTACGACAACATGCTGTCGTTGAACGAAAGCATGATCGCGCTGCACTCGGTGGCGGGGCAGTCGCCCCACCGGGGCCGGCCGCGCAATGCCTATCCCCGGTCTGCCTATCGGACCCGGGACGGCTATATCGCCCTCAACGTCCCCGACGAGCGCATCTGGGAGCGCCTCGCAAGCACCATGGGGCACCCGGAGCTGGTTCAGGACGAGCGCACCCGTAACGCCGCAGCGCGCATCGCCAATCGCGAGTACCTGGATCCGTTGATCGAGGACTGGCTCGAGGACCTGACCCGGGACGAAGCCGTGGAAAGGCTCAACGCGGCGGGGGTTCCTGCCGGTTCGGTTTACACGGTTGAGGACATCTTCGCCTGTCCCCAGGTCGCGGCGCGTAACCTGCTGATGCCGATAAACGATCCGGAGGTCGGTGAGCACTGCTTCGCGCGCACGCCGCCGATGCTGTCGTCGAGTCCGGAGCTTCCGGCCAATCCAGCGCCCCGACTGGGAGAGCATACCCGCGAGGTTCTGGAAGACTTGCTCGGCTACGGCGCCGACGAGGTCAAAGCCCTGTCGCTCGCCGGTGTGATTCAGGTGGCAAGCTGAGCCCCGCACGGTTTCCGGGAGATATTGTAATTCTCGACCTGATGCGCGTATGGTCAGCGTTCGATTGGCGGAGCGAATGTTTGCGCTTTCTGGGTCAGTTACTTTCCGTTATCGACATTTCCTCACTGAAACGACGCCCAACCCGTTCAGGCGCGTTATCCGCGACGACGCCGGCATGGACTGAACCGCCGTGCCATCCGTCGCCGCCGCGATCGGGGCACAGGCAAGACTATCCCCACAGGAGACACCCATGGCGACCGGAACCGTGAAGTGGTTCAACCCCAGCAAGGGCTACGGATTCATACAGCCCGAGGACGGCGGCAAGGACGTGTTCGTCCATATCTCGGCGCTGGAGCGCGCCGGAATCAAGACGGTGAAAGAAGGCCAGCGGCTCGAGTTCGAGCTGGCGCCCGGTCGCGACGGGCGCACGGCGGCTGAAGAGATCAAGCTGCTCGACTGAATCGAAACCCGCCTATCCGAAAGCGGCGCGCGGCCGCATCGGTGAGGGTGGCTTCGACTCGCGGAGGGGGCAAACGGACGTCACCGCGGGCGCCTCTTGCCTCCCGAGGTGAAAGTTTGGGCCGGTGCTTGTCCAGACGCCGCGATGCCGGTTTTTCCCTTGAAATATCCCGTCTTATAGAGAGTTACGAGCTTTTATTGATGTCGTGTATGACCTGAAGCGAAAAGCGTTGATTTTCGCTTCCGGGACACCGCCTTGAAGCACCCATAAAAAGCCGGTCAATCCGGCACTTATCCGGGTTCTTTCAGACAGTCGGAAGGCCACGTGATCGACGCGGCGGCGGACGGCGCCGGGGGAGTCGCGAAGAGGTCCTCTAAGCCGAGGATCGAATCGGCCGGGCCCCGGGCATCTGCGATCAATCCCTCGCTCCCTGGCTGGCGTCGTCTGGTGCCGTTTTCCAGTCGGTGGGGATCAGGTTGAAGGCGATACTGATGCGCGGCGCGTCTTCGGCCGGTGCGAACGGCGCCACCCGGTGATAGAAGTAAGAAGGGAACAGCACCAGCAGGCCCGGGCGGGGCGGCAGCGCCAGGAACTGCGATTGCACGATGCGCTCGGAGTACTGGGGAAATCGGCAGAATTCGAGATAACCTTCCCGGCCGTGCTCGCCGCTTCCGACGGAGGCCGGCACGGTCACGTAATAGACGCCGCTGACCCAGCCATGTTGGTGGAAATGGTGCTCCTGGGGCGCCATCTGGCGCAGCCGGGTGGCCCAGCCTTCCACTTCCCAGCTCGCGGGCCGCGCCGCCAGGAAGGGGTGCGTCGGATCCACGGGCAACTGTCTCAGAAAGTGTTCCAGCGCCTGGCCCACCATTTCACGGAAGGGGGTCATCACGCCGTGGGGCTCGATCAGAATGTCCACCGTCTGGGTGGCATCGAAGGGCCTCGGTGGCGCGGATCTGGCGAAATTCGCAAGCTCGCGGTTGAACGCGTCCAGGCTGGAGCGCTCATCGCTGAGGTCGACCTGCGTCGCCCACGTCAGCCGCTCGAAATCCACCAGGCGCAGGCCTTCCTCATCCCGCCCCAGCGCGTGCAGCGCGGTGGGCTTGTAGGCGAGGCTGGCCACGTCGCGGGGATGCCGCTCGAGACACGCATCGCACACCTCGAGCGCCGCCTGGAAGTCCTCGTTGGCGAGGAGAGCAAAGGTGAGATGGTTGTAGCCGATGTGATCGTCCGGCCCGACAGAGACGGCGCGGCGCCCGGCTTCGATGGCCTCCGGCAGGCGTCCGAGACGGCGCAAGGCCCAGCAGAGCTCGGCAGCGGCGCGCGCGTTGCCGGGGTCGAGCGCCAGCACTTTGCGCTGGGTCTGCTCTACGTCGCTCCAGCGGGCGACTTTCGCCTGCAGCCGGCCGAGCTTCGCCCACACCACCGGGTCCTCCGGCGCAAGCGCCGTGGCGCGGCTGAGCGCTTCGAGCCCTTCGTCGATGCGTCCCAGCTCTGCCAGCAGTCGGCCCAGCTCCACCAATGGCCGCGGGTCGTCGGGATCGTTCGCCGTTTCAGCCTGCCGGGTGTTGAGCGCCAGCTCCAGTCCTGCCCGATTGGCGGTACCGGATCCACCCTCGGTCCAGGACAGTGCCCGGCGGCGGACCGCCCGGCGCCGCTCGGCCGGGTCGGGGGCTGAAGTTCCCGGTGAGACTTCGCAGCTCATGGGCATCATCGACTGTTCATCAGCTCTTACCGCTGCGCATCCGACCGCGCGCGATTGAGCCAAGCGCGGGGACGACGCTCATCAGGATTCGCATGAGAGCGATGATACTCAGCCATCTCCGGTCCAGATAGCACCGGATGAAAATGACCGCCAAGCCTGTGGAATGTTTTTTCCGCGCCGCGCGTCAACCTGTTCGAAGTCTTCCCGGCTCGACGAACCGCATGGCCCGGCGATCAACTCGGAACCGCTTGCCTCGGGACGCCGAGTCGAGGCTTCCGCTGAGTCGCAACGCTGCGCA
>DATIPL010000482.1:0-2367 GCA_035471965.1 Gammaproteobacteria bacterium | reverse complement strand
CCCCTCGTTATCACCGGCGCGGCGCGAACCCCCATGGGCGGTTTTCAGGGCTGCTTGAGCGGTGCGACCGCGCCAGAGCTGGGTGCCAAGGCCATCAAGGCCGCGATGGACCGCGCGGCCGTTGTGCCTGAAGAGGTCGACGAGGTCTTCATGGGCTGCGTGCTTCCCGCGGGACTGGGCCAGGCGCCGGCGCGCCAGGCCGCGCTGGGAGGCGGGCTGACGCTCGCGACCGGCTGTACCACTATCAACAAGATGTGCGGCTCGGGGATGAAGGCAGCCATGCTGGCGCACGATCTGCTGCGCGCAGGAACTGCGAAGATCATCGTCGCGGGCGGTATGGAGAGCATGACGAACGCGCCCTACCTGATGGATAAAGCCCGCTCAGGCTATCGTATGGGCCACGGTAAAGTCATCGACCACATGTTCCTGGACGGTCTCGAGGATGCTTACGACAAGGGCCGGCTGATGGGAACCTACGCCGAAGACTGCGCCGAGAGCTATCAGTTCACCCGCGAGTCCCAGGATGCGTTTGCCATCGAATCCCTGACGCGCGCCAGGAAAGCCATCGACGACGGCACTTTCAGCAAGGAAGTGTCCCCGGTCGTTATAAAGGACCGTAAGGGGCAAACCACGGTCCGCCACGACGAGCAGCCCGGCAAGGCAAACCTGGAAAAAATCCCCACGCTTAAACCGGCTTTCCGCGAGGGCGGCACGGTGACCCCCGCCAACTCGAGCTCCATTTCCGACGGCGCCGCCGCGCTGGTGCTGATGTCGGAGAAGCAGGCCGCCAAACGCGGCCTCCAGCCGCTTGCGCGCATCATCGCCCACGCCACTCACGCGCAGGCGCCCGCGCTGTTCACCACCGCACCCGTAGGCGCGATGAAAAAGCTTTTCGAGGTCACCGGCTGGAAGCCGGAAGAGGTCGATCTCTTCGAGGTCAACGAGGCCTTCGCCGTAGTCACCATGGCGGCCATGCGTGAGCTCGGCCTTCCCCGCGACAAGGTCAACGTTCACGGCGGCGCCTGCGCCCTGGGCCACCCCATCGGCGCCTCCGGCGCGCGCATCCTCGTGACGCTGCTGGCGGCGCTGGAGAAGTACGATCTCAAGCGCGGGATAGCGTCTCTTTGCATTGGCGGCGGCGAAGCCACCGCGATGGCGCTGGAGCGGCTTTGAGAAAGCGAAGTTGACCCTCGATCGTACATATCACTGAAAACGTCATTGACGCGAATGTCGAATATCGTAGATCGAATATCGGGTTCACCGTTGCAGGTATTGAGTCAGCGGACGAGGAAACTCACGATGGATTCTTACCTGTTTCATTTTCCGATATTCGATATTCGGCATACGATATTCGAACGATGCAGTTAACCGAAGAGCAGCAGCTCATCCGCGACACCGCGCGCTCCTTTGCCCGGGAGCATCTCGCGCCTCACGCAGCCGCGTGGGACCGCGACTCGACCTTTCCGGTGGACGCGTTGAAGCAGATGGGCGAGCTGGGCCTGCTTGGAATGCTGGTGCCGCAAGAATGGGACGGCGCCGGGGCCGATCATGTCGCCTACGCGCTCGCCGTCGAGGAAATCGCCGCCGGCGACGGCGCCTGCTCCACCATCATGAGCGTACACAACTCGGTGGCCTGCGTTCCCGTTCTCCGCTACGGCAGCGAAGAGCAGAAACGACGCTTCCTCAAACCCATGGCGAGGGGCGAACTGCTCGGTGCCTTCGCTTTGTCCGAGCCCCAGGCCGGCTCCGACGCCGCGAACTTGCGCACCCGCGCGACTCGAGACGGTAACGGATACGTCCTCAATGGCGTCAAGCAGTTCATTACCTCGGGCAAACACGCCGACATCGTCGTCACTTTCGCGGTCTCCGATCAGTCCGCCGGGAAAAAAGGCATCAGCGCCTTCATCGTGCCCACGGACAGTGCGGGCTATCGGGTTGCCCGCGTGGAGCGGAAGCTCGGACAGCACGCCTCGGATACCGCCCAGATCGTTTTCGATGAGCTGCGGCTTTCCGGAGATCATCTGCTGGGCGCCGAGGGCGAGGGTTACCGCATCGCGCTCAGCAACCTGGAGGGCGGTCGCATCGGCATCGCGGCGCAGTCCGTGGGCATGGCGCGGTCGGCATTCGAAGCGGCCGTGGGTTTCGCCAAGGAGCGCGAAGCCTTCGGCAAACCCATCGCCGAACACCAGGCGATCGCGTTCAGGCTGGCGGACATGGCAACCCAGATCGACGCGGCGCGCCTGTTGGTTCATCGCGCTGCCGCGCTTCGCGATTGCGGCGAGCCGTGCCTCAAGGAAGCGTCCATGGCAAAGCTGTTTGCTTCCGAGATGGCGGAAGGCGTCTGCTCGGCGGCGGTGCAGGTACACG
>DATIPL010000481.1:0-3050 GCA_035471965.1 Gammaproteobacteria bacterium | reverse complement strand
CTCGAGGACATATTGGATGAGCTCATCAAGCGCGGATTGCTGGTGGAAGTCACCGGGCCGGAGGTCGCCTATGTGCCGGGACGGGACGTCGCCAGGGTGAGTCTGGACGAAGTGTGGGCGGCTATTCGCGTCGCCAGCGAGTCACAATGGATCTCTCACGACCGTATGCAGGTCGACGACGCCGTGGAAGAGCTGATCGCAAGAATTGACGCCGCCGTAGACGGCGTCGTCGGAAGCCTGTCTCTTAGAGACCTGGTAGCCGGCCATCCGCCGGATGAAGAAGGCGTGACACCGGTGCATTGGGTGGCAGATAAGGAAAAGCCCGAAAAGCCGGAAGCGCGGGCGCGGGCCGCCGCGGGAGAGCCGGTTTCCATCCGCTCGGCAAAGCGGGACCGCGAAGGACGCGTCGAATGAGCGCCGTTACTTTCGGTCGGCGAGACCTTATTGGCCGGCCGCTAGGGCGCCGGGTCGGCGCGGATCGGCAGCGCCCAGAAAACCTCCCTCGATTCGCATTACGCTCTGGGTGCTGCCCATGGCGTTCCTCTCGGCGATCTCATGGCCGCGCGCCATCAGCAGGTCCAGCGTATCCACGCTCAAGCCGGGTTCCACCCGAAGCTCGTCCGGCAGCCACTGATGGTGCACCCGCGGTGCCGCCGTCGCCTCAGCGATGTTCATGTCGTGGTCGATGACGTTGAGAATCACCTGCAGCGTTGTGGTGATGATGCGGCTTCCGCCGGGACTCCCGGTTGCCAGAAACGGTCTTCCCTCCTTGAGCACGATGGTCGGCGTCATCGAGCTGAGCGGTCGTTTGCCCGGGTCGATGGCATTGGCCTTCCCGCCGATAAGACCGTAGGCGTTCGGCACGCCGGGCTTGGCGGAAAAATCGTCCATTTCGTTGTTGAGCAGGATCCCGGTGCCCTCGGCGACTATGCCTGAGCCGAAGCTGAAATTGATGGTGTAGGTGTTCGAAACCGCGTTGCCGGCGCGGTCCATGACGGAGAAGTGAGTGGTTTCGCTGCTCTCGAACGGAAGCGGATTTCCCGGCCCGATGGTGTTCGACGGCCGCGCGCGATCGAGACGGATTCCCTGCCGCAACTCCGCCGCATATCCTTTCGACGTAAGCCCCCCTGCCGGCACCTTCCAGAAGTCGGGATCGCCCAGGTGCATGCTGCGGTCGGCATAGGCAAGCTTCATCGATTCCGCCATGAGGTGAATCGTGTCGGCGCTGTTGTGACCGAGAAAGGCGATGGGAAATCCTTCAAGGATGTTGAGAATCTGCACCAGGTGCACGCCGCCGGAACTCGGCGGGGGCATGGAACGGATCTCGTAGCCCCGGTAGCTGCCTTCCACCGGCGCGCGAAGCACGGGACGATACCCGGCCAGGTCGGCGGCCGTTATCGGCCCGCCGTTTTTCCGCATGTCTTCGACGATGCGCTCCGCGATTGCGCCCCGGTAGAACGCTCCCGCCCCCTCGGCCGCGATCTGCTTCAAGCTCCACGCCAGATCCGACTGCACCAGGCGGTCGCCGGCGCGGTAAGGCACGCCTTCCGGGCGAAAGAAAATTCGCGCCGCCGCCTTGTCGGCCATCAGCCGCTCCTTCCCGGCTTCGAGAGATGCGGCGAGGTCGGGGGAAACGTCGATGCCTTCTTGCGCAAGGCGGATCGCGGGCGTGATCACCCGATCCAGCGACAGGCTGCCGAACGCCTCCAGCGCCAGCACCAGCCCCGCTACGGTGCCCGGCACTCCCGCCGCGTAACGGCTGAAGCGTGATTTGTTCTCGTCCACCTCTTCCTTCTGGTCAAGAAACATGTTCCGCGTCGACGACGCCGGCGCCATCTCGCGGTAGTCCAGCGCGTGCGTCTTGCCGCTGCCGGCCTCATGGACCAGCATGAAGCCGCCACCGCCGAGATTACCCGCCCGCGGCAGCGTCACCGCAAGGGCGAAGCCCACCGCCACAGCGGCATCCACTGCGTTTCCCCCGTCCTCGAGGACCTCGACCCCGATACGCGTTGCCCGCGCTTCCTGCGTCGCCACCATTCCGTTGACGGCAAAGACGGGGTGGAAAATATCCTTGCGCGAAAATATCGCCTGTTCCTGCGCCGTCGAGGCGAAGGAGGCGTGCACAAGGGCGAAGAAGAGAAACAGCTGAGCAATCGTGCCGGTGATTTTCGGCGTTGAAAGCCAGCGACGCATGTTAAGTTTCCGGAAGCTTGCGGCGGACACTGTGAAAGCGGGTTATCACCATACACCGGACTCCGGCTCGGATGCAGCGGACGGATGTCGCAAAAGAGAGGAGGTGTGCCGAAGATGAAAAACAAACGCCGCGCGCAGTACGGTGAGTGGCCGTCTGTGGTGACCTCGGAAGCGCTGACCCGGGGGAGCGTGCGCCTGGGCGGCGTGCTGCTGGATCGCGGCGCGCGCTACTGGCTCGAAGGCCGCCCCGACGAGGGGGGACGCAACGTGCTGGTGAAGCAGACCGCGGACGGCAAGTTCACAGATCTGAATCCACCTCCTTTCAATGTGCGCAACCGGGTGCACGAGTACGGCGGCGGCGCCTTTCTGATCAGCGGGGATCGCGTCTGGTTCAGCAACGACGCCGATCAGCGCGTGTACCAGATGAAAGAAACCGGCGCGCCTGTGCCCTTGACCGTCGAAGGGCCCTTCCGCTACGCGGATTTCGCCTTCGATCCAGTGCGTGACCGCCTGATCTGCGTGCGCGAAGACCACACCGGTCCGGCTGAGCCGCAGAATGTCCTGGTTTCGATTGCCTTGAATGGCGGCGAGACGGAAGTCATCGCCTCGGGGCACGACTTCTACTCCAACCCGCGCTTGAGCCCGGACGGGCGGCAGCTTTGCTTCCTCGCCTGGGATCACCCGCGCATGCCCTGGGACGGCACCGTCCTTTACTGCTGTGCGCTGCATGATGCCGGCCACGTCGGCGAGCCCAGGCCGGTCACCGGGGGAGAGAAGGATGCCGTCTTTCAGCCCGAATGGTCGCCCGCAGGTGACCTCCATTTCGTTTCCGATCGAAACGGCTGGTGGAACCTTTA
>DATIPL010000480.1:0-3219 GCA_035471965.1 Gammaproteobacteria bacterium | reverse complement strand
CAAAGAACGCTTTCCGCTGGTGAAAGTCTCCGGAGGTGTTTCGAACCTCTCTTTTTCTTTTCGCGGCAACAATCCGCTGCGCGAAGCGATGCACTCGGCGTTTCTCTATCACGCCATCAAGGCGGGTCTGGACATGGCCATCGTAAATGCCGGCCGGCTTCCGGTTTACGAAGACATCGAAGCGGACGTGCTAGAGCGCATCGAGGACGTGCTTTTCAACCGGCGGGAGGATGCCACCGAACGGCTTCTGGATATCGCGCAGAACGTCAAGGGTCAGGCGAGAAGCAAGAAAGAAGATCTCTCATGGCGTGAAACGAACGTGCACGACCGGCTGTCCTACGCCCTCGTCCACGGCATCGACGACTACGTCATCGAAGACACGGAAGAAGCGCGAGCGCAGTCCGAACGCCCGCTCGAGGTCATCGAAGGCCCGCTCATGGACGGCATGAACGTGGTGGGCGATCTGTTCGGCGCGGGCAAAATGTTTCTTCCCCAGGTGGTGAAGAGCGCGAGGGTGATGAAAAAGGCCGTAGCCTACCTCGAGCCTTACATGGAGAAGGAGAAAACAGACGCCGGCGGCCGCCGCTCCAACGGCAAGGTGGTGCTGGCGACGGCCAAGGGCGACGTGCACGACATCGGCAAGAACATCGTCGGCGTGGTGCTTCGCTGCAACAGCTACGAAGTCATCGATCTGGGCGTGATGGTCCCGAGCGCAAAACTGCTGCAGACCGCCCGCGACGAGGGCGCCGACCTGGTGGGCGTTTCCGGTCTGATTACTCCGAGCCTGGACGAGATGTGCCACGTGGCGGCTGAGCTCGAGCGGGAGGGTTTCGACATACCGCTGCTCATCGGCGGCGCCACCACGAGCCGCGTGCACACCGCGGTGAAGATTTCGCCCAATTACAACGGCCCGACGGTGTACGTGCCGGACGCCTCCCGCGCCGTGGGCGTGGTCGGTAAGCTGGTCGGCGCGAAGCGGGACGAGTTCGCTTCCGGCGTGCGCTCCGAGTATGAATCCATTCGCAGCCAGCGTGCCTCGCAGCGGCAGACCGCCAAGCGGGTCACCATCGTCGAGGCCCGCGAAAACCGCCACCCTATCGAGTGGAACGGCTACCGGCCAGCCAGGCCCACTTTTACCGGTCTCAAATCCTTCGATGAATACGACCTGGGAGAGCTCGTTCCGTACATCGACTGGACGCCGTTCTTCAAGACCTGGGATCTCTCCGGGGTGTATCCGCGGATTCTCGAAGACGAGATAGTGGGCGAAGCGGCCCGGGGTTTGTTTGACGACGCCCGGAAGATGCTCGAGCGCATCGTTGCCGAGAAGTGGCTTACAGCCCGCGCGGTGGTGGGTTTCTTTCCGGCGAACCGGATCGGCGAGGACGACATCGCGGTCTATGGCGACGATTCCCGCAGCACGAAGCTGACCACCTTCCATACCCTGCGCCAGCAGCTGCTCAGAGATCGCGGCAGACGAAATCTGGCCCTCGCGGACTTCGTGGCGCCGGACGACAGCGGCATTGAAGACTATATCGGCGTCTTCGCGGTCACCACCGGATTCGGCGTCGAAGAAGTTGCGGCCCGTTACGAGGCGGAGAACGACGACTACAGCGCCATCATGGTGAAAGCATTGGCCGATCGGCTGGCGGAGGCGTTTGCCGAGCGCATGCACGAGCGCACGCGTAAGGAGTTCTGGGGCTATGCGCCGGATGAGGCGCTCAGCAACGAGGAGCTGATCAAGGAAGCCTATACCGGGATCCGCCCGGCGCCCGGCTATCCCGCCTGCCCTGACCACACAGAAAAGCGCCTGCTGTTCGATCTGCTGGCGGCGGAGTCCAATGCCGGCATCACCCTTACCGAGAGCTTTGCCATGATGCCCGCGGCGTCAGTCAGCGGCTTTTACTTCTCTCACCCGGAAAGCCGCTATTTCGGCGTCTCCCGGATCGAGCGCGACCAGGTGGAGGACTACGCCCGGCGAAAAGGAATGAGCGTCGATTCGGTGGAGCGATGGCTGAGCCCGGTGCTCGGTTACGATCCGGGGCCTTCCGAAGAAGCGGCCTGAGGCAGCCGGCTCCTGGTCGAATATCGATCTCCAACTGAACGGTCCGGTTGCGGCGCGCAAGCCGGCTCCCGCGGGCGTCCGCTTTAACCCGATCGCGTTACGAATCCGTGTCGATGCGGCTCTCGAGTCGCCTCGAAATGCTTCCAGCCTGCCGTCCGGTGCGAAGCGGGGGCGGCGGGCTTCAAGCTCTTCGGCAGTGCTCTGAACGCATCGGCAGGAAGCGCACTGCTTCGAGCCTGAAGCGTCATTCCCTGGCGAGCCGGAACCCCGCAGGCGTTCCTTCGTTACGCAGTCTTCCACATATGTCTCAGTTTATCGTAAAGATCCACGCACGATCGCGCTCCCGCGAAGAGTTGCAGGCTGCATTGTCTGCACCGAGATTTGAAAGCGCGGAGCGGTATGCATGGCGCACCCTGCGAGGGTTTCCGCTCTCGAGCTCGGCGGCACGGGCTTCGCGCGCGGGCGCGCTCCCACAGCAGGTTTTGCGTGGAATTTATTTCGAGCCCGGCTTCGAAGGCTCCTGGACTTCCTTCGGCGCGAGCTGACCCTGTCGCGCAAGCTTTGCCTCGCGTAAGCCGATATAAAGCGTGCTGCCGATGATCAGGCCGGCGCCGATCCACATCCACCGGTCCGGGATCTCGCCGAAAGCGACCAGGCCGATGGCACCCGCCCACACCAGTCGGGTGAAGTCCGTGGGAATCACCAGCGAGGCGTCGGCCGTCTTCAGCGCCTGGGTCCAGGCGAAAGTTCCCACGGTGCCGAGAACCCCGATGAGCAACAGCCAAGCGAGCTGCGTCCACCCGGGAGTGGTCCATACGAGCCAGGCGGGAACTGCGGTGACGACGATGAGCCACATGGCCGTCCAGCCGACAATGGTCACGGTATCGTCTGTGCGCGCGATGGTTTTCACCAGCACGATGCCCGCGCCCCACAGGACTGCCGCCAGCACGATCACCAGCGAGCCCGCGTCGAACACCGCGAACCCCGGGCGGACGATAACCAGTACGCCGGCGAAACCGATGCCTACCGCCGTCCACCTTCTCAGACGAATGCGCTCCCCGAGAAAGATGGCCGCGCCGATGGACGCAAAAATCACGCTGGTGAAGCTCAGCGCCGTGGCGGTTGCGATGGGTACGATGCTGAGACCGTAAAACCAC
>DATIPL010000479.1:0-4271 GCA_035471965.1 Gammaproteobacteria bacterium | reverse complement strand
AACGAATCGACAGCCCCGCAGATTTGCGCAAGCTTCCACAGTCGAAGCTCGAGGCGGTGGCTACGGAACTCCGCCGTTACCTGATTGACAGCGTTTCCAGGTCAGGAGGCCATTTCGCCGCCGGGCTGGGCGCCATCGAGCTCACCGTTGCGCTTCATTATCTCTACGATACGCCTGACGACCGTATCATATGGGACGTCGGCCATCAGGCATACCCGCACAAGATCCTCACCGGCCGCCGCGACGCCATGCATTCGGTCAGAAAATGGGGCGGGATCACCCCCTTCCCCAAGCGGGCTGAAAGCGAATACGACACATTCGGTGTCGGACACGCGGGGACATCCATCGGCGCTGCGGTCGGTATGGCCGTCGCGGCCGAGCGTACGGGAAGCGAACGTCGCATCGTCGCCGTGATTGGCGATGGCGGCCTTACCTGCGGCATGGCGTTCGAGGCGCTGAATCACGCCGGGGGAATGGACTCGGACATACTGGTCATTCTCAATGACAACGAGATGTCCATCTCGCCCAACGTCGGCGCATTGACCCGGCGGTTTACCCAGATTATTTCCGGAAAGCTCTACTCGACGGTGCGCGAAGGCGGCAAGCGGATGTTGAGTCGAATGCCGGCGATGCGCGAACTCGCGCGCAAGGCCGAGGAGCACGTCAAGGGCTTCATCGTTCCCGGAATGCTGTTCGAAGAGCTCGGCTTCAACTACTTCGGACCCATCGATGGACACGATCTCCAAGCGTTGATCTCCACCCTCAGGAACGTCCAGGCTCTGGATGGGCCGCGACTGCTTCACATCGTTACGCAAAAGGGAAAGGGCTACGCCCCGGCGGAAGAGGATCCGGTGAAGTACCACGGCATTGGATCGCCGTTTGACCCGGATGTCGGCATCGCACCCTCCGAATCTGCCGCGAAACCGACCTATTCGCAAATCTTTGGCGAGTGGCTCTGCGACATGGCGTCGAAGGACGAACGCCTGGTGGGCATCACCCCCGCGATGCGAGAGGGTTCGAAGATGGAGCGTTTCGCCAGGGAGTATCCCGATCGCTACTTCGACGTGGGCATTGCGGAGCAGCACAGCGTCACGGTGGCGGCAGGAATGGCCTGCGACGGGCTGAAACCCGTCGTTGCCATCTATTCCACGTTCCTGCAGCGCGCCTACGACCAGGCGGTGCACGACGTGGTCATTCAGAGCCTGCCTGTGCTGTTCGCCATCGATCGCGCAGGCGTTGTCGGCGGCGACGGCCCTACCCACGCCGGCGCCTACGACATTTCCTACCTTCGCTGCCTGCCGAACATGGTCATCATGACCCCCGCCGATGAAAACGAGACCCGGCAGATGCTGTACACGGGCTTCCTGCTCGACGGACCGGCCGCGGTGCGTTATCCGCGCGGCCACGGACCCGGCGTCGAGGTGATAAAAGAAATGACTGGCATCCCCCTGGGCAAGGCGGAGCTCAGGCGCCAGGGGGGAGGAATCGCCTTTCTGGCCTTCGGCCCGATGCTGGAGTACGCGACGGGCGCTGCCGAGGAGCTGGACGCCACCGTGGTCAACATGCGCTTCGTCAAGCCGCTGGACGAAAAAATGGTGGTCGAAATGGCGGCGTCGCACGACGTAATCGTAACCATTGACGAAAACGCCGTGCAGGGCGGCGCCGGCAGCGCCGTCAACGAGTGCCTGGCCGCCAACGGCGTCAAGGTCAACGCGCTGAACCTGGGCCTGCCGGATCGTTTCATCGAGCATGGCTCTCGGGGAGAGATGCTCAAAGATGCGGGCCTCGACACCGCCGGCGTTTTGAAATCGGTTCAGGCTTTCCTCACCAGAATCGGTTCCGAACCAAAGCACGCGGAGCGGCTCGTGTCGCGGGCCTGATCCTTTTTCCCGCCAAGTGAGTTCGAAGCACGAGCTTCTTCTCTTCGGGGAAAGTCCATGATTCCACCATTCGCGCGGAGCGACCCGGCCTGAGGGCAGGAAATCTTGCGCCGGTTCTTGCGGCGTGCCGTCCAGCGCGAAGCAGACGCCCTGCCGAAACTTTCGAAACGCCGATGACCGTGTTCCGACTGCTTTATCTCGCCATGGGCCTCACGCTGCTCGGCTACATCCTTTCCGACGCCGAGCTGGAGGAAGTTTGGAGGCAGACTCTGGCTTTCGGATTTTCCGGCATCTCGGTAATCATCGCTCTCTACGCTGTCGAGTTCCTCGCCGACGTCGCCGGATGGCAGATCGCTTTCAGCACTCTGAGATTTGACGGCGCGTGGCTGCGCAGGTTGTACCTGGTGCGAATGGTCGGGGAAGCCTTCAACGTTATCACCCCGATGGCGAGCATGGGTGGCGAGCCGGTCAAGGTGGTGCTGCTGAAAAAATATTACGGCGTGCCGTACGCTGACGCCTCAGCGGCCGTTCTGCTGGCGAAGACCACGAATCTCATCTCGCTGGTATTTTTTCTCGCCGGCGGCTTTGCGCTGATGCTATTGGACCCTCGCTTCTCCACTGCAGAGTTTCTGGTCGCAGGGGCGGGGCTGATCATCTTATTTCTCGTGGTGTCCTGTTTCTTTCTCGTACAGCGAACGCGGGTATCTTCCAGAACAAGTGCCTGGCTCAGCGGCTGGCGCGTGGGTCAGCGGATCGGGGACTACCTGCACCACATCGAGGCCTTCGACGCCCGGCTGGTGAATTTTTACACCAGGCGAAAGCGACGTTTTACCGCTGCGCTGATTCTGGCACTTTGCGCCTGGTATATCGGCGCGTTGAGCGTTTACTACACCATGGTGTTTCTCGGCACGCCGGTAAGCTTCACCGATGCCTGGATTATCGAGGCGTTTGCTCAGCTCGTACGCGCGGGAACGTTCTTCATTCCCGCCAGCATCGGCGCTCAGGAAGGCGCCTTTGTGCTCGTCTGTGCAACGCTCACAGGCAGTGCCTCATCCGGACTTGCGGTCGCGCTCGTGCGTCGCTTCCGGGAGCTCGTTTGGATCGGAGGCGGGCTTCTACTTGGCTGGTGGTTCTCGTTCCGTTCCGCGGCGCGGGTTGGGGCTGCAAAGCCGGAGAATAAAGCGCATGCGCCAACTTCCGGCGAGACCTGATGCAGCTGACCCCGATCACGGGCGGTCATCTCAGATAACCGTGTCTGGAGAACCAGTCCACCGCGTCGCGAATCGCTTCCAGCGACGATCTATGGCCATAGCCCAGCTTTTCCTCGGCCTTGTGGCTCGAGAAAAACATATGCTTCCGAGACATGCGCACTGCGTCTACGGTAGCCAACGGTTCACCGCCGAAAAATCTGGCCCATAACTCCGAGCCATGAGCGAGGGGGAGCACCAGGGCGTGAGGCAACCTCACTCTTGGAGGTTTTCTCCCCGTAATTTCTGCTACGCACGCGAGAATGGCCTCCAGGCTCAAGTCCTCGCCGCCGAGTATGTAACGCTCACCCTGCTCCCCGCGCTCGAAGGCCAACAGGTGACCTTCAGCCACGTCGTCGACGTGCACCACGTTCAATCCCGTGTTCACGAAGGCCGGCAGACGACCCGAGGCGGCGTCGACGATTACTCGACCTGTGGGAGTGGGTTTGACATCTCGCGGTCCGATGGGAGTGGAAGGATTGACGATGACGGCGGGCAAGTCGTCTTCCAACACCATTTGCCTGACCGTCTGCTCGGCGAGAAACTTGGAGCGTTTGTAATCGCCGATCATATCCTCGAGGGTCACCGGCGTCTCCTCGCTCGACGGAGTTCTGTCCGGGTTGAGACCCAGCGTCGCCACGCTGCTGGTATAGACAATTCGTTCGATCCCTGAGCGCAACGCCGCGCGCATCAGGTTGGCCGTGCCTTCCACGTTGCTCGCGTACAGGGAAGCGGGATCTCTCGTCCAGAGCCGGTAATCGGCGGCCACGTGAAAAAGGCCCCGGCAGCCTGAGACTGCGGCGTCAAGGGAATCGCGGTCGCGCAGATCCCCGACGACGACGTCGATTTTCAGTCCCTCGAGATTTCTCGGGTCGCTGTCCTTTCGTACCAGAGCCCGAACCCGATGGCCGGCGTCGAGCACGCGCCGGGCGACGGCCGCACCGACGAACCCGCTGGCGCCGGTAATCAACGTTTTCATCTCTCGTCACCGGACAGCATACCCTTGCCCGGCTGCAATGCCGGAGTCAGCATCAAAGTGCAGAGCATCATCAGCGTCAGCCCCAACGCAAGCAGCACACCCATGCTTGCGGTGCCCTTATGAGCGCTGAAGGCGAGATTCCCGAAGCTGCACATGGTTGTCAGC
>DATIPL010000478.1:0-2162 GCA_035471965.1 Gammaproteobacteria bacterium | reverse complement strand
GGTCCACCGCTCCGTGGCTCCGCGGCCGATTCAGGGCGGCTCAGGTAATGGATCGCTGATCCGGTTTTGTCCCAAAGTAAAAGAGCACGGACGGCTGACAAGCAGCCGGCCGTGCTCGATCTCAGTCGTGCCGCCGGAATGCCGGCGGGTTTCGTCAGGGATTTCTCGGGTCTTCTTCCCCGACCAATCGTCTCAACGTTTCCGGATCGCCGTACTTGCGCACCTCCTCGTCGTAGGTGCGATCCTCCATCTTCGTCTGGAAGATATGCCACAGGATCCACAGCACAAGACCGAGGATCCACAGAAAAACCTCCGATCCGACGAAGGGATAGATCGGGCCGATATCGCTGATGTTGCCGGCCCAGTTCTCGAAGCTGCCAGTTGACATGATCGTTCCTCCCAGTGCTGGCCTCTCAGCGGCCGGTGATGGCTTCGCGCTCTGCCTGAATGATGGACTTCTCGTCGTCGGTGATCTCCGCCCGGGCCGCGGTGTCCAGGCCCATGAGCTCAACCTGCCGGGGAATCCGCAGCAGGCCGAAGGCGCCCAGGATCTTCGCGGTTATCCAGCCCGGAAGAAAACCGAGCACGCCGAACATGATGATGGCGCCGAGAATTTGTCCCAGCGGATTGATGCTGGCGAACTCGGTATTCGGCGAGGACGGGTAACCCCAGAGCACGAATCCGGCGACGACCACGCCGAAAAAGCCGGCGTAGCCGTGCACCGCCACCGCGCCCACGGCGTCGTCGATCTTGAATTTGCGCTCGACGTAGTAGTGCATCCGGTACATGAAGACCACGCCAACGGCGGCGATGACCATCGCCTGGATGGGATGGTACAGATCGTTACCGGCGGAGGCGGCGATGATACCGGCGAGTCCCGACGAGTAGGTCCAGAAGGCGTCTCCCCTGGAGATGATGTAGCCCATCAGCAGTCCGCCCGAGAGCGACATCAGGAAGTTCACCGTAATGGCCGACAGCGTGGTCGGTCCGAGATAGATGTTGGTGGCCGAGAAAAATACGCCGTCACCCGCCTGAACATCCCACATGGGCACGTTGCAGGCCACGTAGAATCCCCAGAAGCCGGTATAGATCAGGAACAGCCCGATGGTCACCAGCCAGGGATTTCGCGGATTGATGTTGCGCGGACTGCCGTCGGCGGCGAACTTGCCGATACGCGGCCCCAGCACGAAAAGGATGCCGAGGGCGTAACCTCCGGCGATGGCGTGGATCACGCCGCTGGCGTACGCGTCGTGGTAGCCGAGCAGATTCACCATCCAGCCTTCGGCATGCCAGCCCCAGGCGGCGTCGATGATCCACCATACGGAACCGATACCGACGGCCAGGATCCAGAAGCCCGTGGATTTGATGCGCTCGATGACGGAGCCGGAAACGATGGAGGCGGCGGTCCAGGAAAACAGCAGGAACGCGGCCCAGAAAACGCCATTGATGCGGGCCCATCCGGCCCCAAGCTCGGTCTGGCCCCCCATGTGCGGGCCCATGACCTCGCTCCAGGGCTCGGCGTGGGGCGAATCGACGATGCCTCCCGTGAATCCCGGTCCGTTCGGAAAGGCGAAGTAGATCCACCATCCGAAGAAGAAAAACGTGATCGTCACCAGCGGGATCAGCATGGTGTTCTTCATCAGGGTATGCATGTGGTTCTTGTGCCGGGACACGCCGACCTCATACATGCAGAATCCCACGTGGATGAAGAACATGATCACCACGGTGAGCCAGTAGTAGAACTCCGTAAAGATGATACCTAACGCAGTCAGTTCATTATCCATTCTTGCTCTCCCCCTTCGGTGGTTTGGCGCCGGCCCTTGCGGCCGACGGTTGCCCGCGTTTTCCCGCGCCTCACCGCCTTCCCGGCGATTGCGTCAGCATGCTCGGCAAAACTGCGGCGCCGCGCCCCCGCGCGGCCTCCCATAGACATCGAGACGGCACGAGCGCCCCTGTCTAAAGGGCCAATACTGCCAAAGTTTTAATTAAGTGAAAACATCTTTAACTGCGATAACATTGTCGCAGAATTGAATGCACTCATCTGATGCAGCGCAACAATCAAGCGGAAACGTCGACACGATGAGCCCCAGGCGGAAGCATCGCGAGAGCGTCAGCATGGATGTCGTCCACGAGCTCATGGACGAAGCGCCGGAGAATCAGCT
>DATIPL010000477.1:0-3485 GCA_035471965.1 Gammaproteobacteria bacterium | reverse complement strand
AGTATCACGGTTACTCCCGATATTTTCCGCTGTGGGCGCTGGCCCGTTACCGCACCCTCACCGAGAGGGAACATCAGCGGTGAAACGCTCGTCCGGTTGAACAGGCGCCCCCGGCCGAATCGAGTCTCGTGTGCCTTCGTCGGATGTTTTTCAGGGGTCCGCTTGCATGCCCCCTGCCACTGATATCGGGCTTGATGTTCAGCGTGTTGAAATGTACGCGTAGGTCGGATCTGAACACGACGGTTACCACGTTCAGGAGAGGTATTTCCGCTCAGCATGAGGGTGAGAACTGTTGGCCTGGTTGTTGCCATGAGCGCCGAAGCGCGGTCCCTCACGGGTCGCGTGCAGCCCCTGGAGCAGGTGGTCAGGATAGCGGAGCACGCGTATCTACGCGTCGGCGGAGTGGGCGCGAGTGCAGCGGAGCGCAGTTGTGCCGCGCTGGTCGAAGCTGGCGCCAGCGCGCTGGTGAGTGCGGGCTGCGCCGCAGGCCTGGCACCGGAATGCCGTCCGGGCGCTCTGGTGGTGCCCGCGGAAGTGCGCTCAGCGCAAGGGGAAGTTTTTTCGGCGGACGCTGAATGGCGGGTCGCGCTTGTCGCTGCCGCCGGTCTTCGGATCAGCCCCCTTGTCGGCGCTGTTGTCAGCGTGGATCGGGTGATTGGATCGGTGGAGAAGTCCGCTTTGCACGCGAGTACCGGGGCGATCGCCGCGGACATGGAGAGCGCCGCTGTGGCGCGGGAGGCACAGCGGCTCGGACTTCCGATGATTTCGGTCCGGGTCGTGTCGGATGGAATGGATGACGAATTTCCGAACTCATTGCTTGATGCCATCGACGCCTTTGGCCGTCCACGCTTACGGCCTCTCGTCAACGCTATCGTTCAAAATCCCGGCGATGCCGCTGTCCTTATGCGCTCGCGAACAGGGTTCAAGAAAGCGTGCAGCACCCTTTCCCTGCTGGCGGCGAATGTCGGCCCCACGTTTTGTTGTCCGGGAACGACCGATGGCTGACGCCTCGCGCGTCACGAATCGTTTATGCCCAATACGACACTGACCCATTTCCTGTCCTGGTGGGTGGGGCATTGCCGTAGATTCGCGTGGCCCATCTTCATCGGCGCGCTCGCCCTGGGCGGCTTGAGCATTCAGTACACGATCTCGAATATCGGCATCAACACCGACACCGCGGACATGATCGCCAGGGATCTGCCGTGGAGGCAGACCTATATCGGATACAAGAAAGACTTCCCGCAGTTTGTCGATACCCTGCTGCTCGTTGTCGACGCGGATTCTCCGGACAGGGCGGAAGAGGCCGCGGCACGTCTATCCGAATCCATTCGCCGGCAGCGCGATCTGGTGGAATGGGTGAAGCAGCCCGGAGGAAGCCTTTTTTTTCGCAGGAACGCGCTGCTTTTTTTGAACGACGATGAGCTCGAGCAGCTGACGTCAAACCTTGCGCGGATGCAGCCATTTCTCGGCACGCTGGCGCGCGAGCCGACCTTGCCCGGGTTGTTCTTGCTGCTGCAATCCGCCTTGGAGAGGAAGGAAGGCGGGAGCAGCATGGAGCTGAGTCCGGTTCTCAATCATCTGGCCGACGCGGCGGAGGGGGAGCGCTCCGGCCGCCGCCATTACCTTTCGTGGCAGAGGTTGATGCGCACCAGCGTCGGGCGGGGTGCCGATTCCCGGCGATACCTGGTGGTCAAACCGGCCCTGGACTTCGGCGAGCTGTTTCCGTCGGGCCCGGCGCTCGATCGGATCCGATCGCTGACGAAGGAGCTGGACCTCGTCCCCGGGAACGGAGTGCGCGTGCGAATCACCGGCGAGCCGGCACTTTCTCACGAGGAATTGACCAGCGTGACCCGGGGCACCAACCTCGCTTTCCTGCTCGCGGTGGTGATGGTGACAGTGGTGCTGCTGGTCGGACTGCGTTCGATTTGGCTGCTGGTGGCCACACTGGTCACTTTGCTCCTGGGGCTCAGCTGGACGGCGGCGTTCGCGACCATTGCCATCGGGCATCTCAATCTCATTTCCGTCGCCTTTGCCGTGCTCTACATCGGCCTCGGCGTCGACTATGCGGTTCACTTCTGTCTTCGCTGCCGTGAGCTGCACATGAACGGATCGGAGTGGTCCGAGGCCGTGGACGGGGGCGCCAGGGACGTGGGCGTCGCGCTCGCCATCTGCGCGGTCACGACCGGCATCGGGTTCTTCGCTTTCGTTCCCACGGATTTTACCGGCGTGTCAGAGCTCGGAATCATCTCGGGTACCGGAATGTTTATCAGCCTGGTCGCCAGCTTGACGGTGCTGCCGGCGCTGCTCGAGCTCTTTCCGCGACCGGAGCCGATGTCCGGCGAATCCCGAGGCCGGCTTCGGCAAGAGGCGTCGTGGCCGATGCGGCATCGGCGAGGCATACGGATCGCAGCGCTTTCGCTCGCAGTGGGATCGCTTGTGGCGTTGCCCCACGTGCGATTCGATGATGACCCGCTGAACCTGCGGGATCCCAGCAGTGAATCCGTCGCCACGGCGCGGGAGCTGATGGCGGACGGGGGTCGGTCCCCATGGACGCTGTCGGTGATGGCAGAGACCGCCGGCGAGGCGCGCGCGCTTGCGCAGCGCATCGAAGCCCTGCCCGAAGTCAACGACGTGATTCATCTGGAAAGCTTCGTTCCTGCAGGCCAGAAGGAGAAGCTCGCGATAATCGACGATATCGGTCTACTTCTCTCGCTCGAAACCCATGCCGTCAGTGAAAACATAGCCAGCGATGCGGAATCGCGACGCGCCTCTACTACGAAGCTTGCGGACGCGCTCGAGAATTTTGCTGCACGCTCTCAGTCAGCGTCAGAGAAAGCGGCGGCCAGGCGGCTTGCTTCCGCGCTAACGGGACTGCTGGCCAGGGACGACGCCGAAGATCGGCTGGCATCACTGGAAAAGGATCTCATGTATTACCTGCCAGCCCAGCTCGAGCGCCTGAAAACCGCGCTGTCGCCGCAGCAGGTATTTCTGGAATCTCTTCCGTTGGAGATTCAGCGGGACTGGAAGGCGGCGGATGGCCGATGGCGGCTGGAAGTCGAACCGGCCGGGGACATGAGTGATAAAGGCAACTTGGAGCGCTTCGTTTCCGCGGTGCAAACGGTGGCCCCCGAAGTGACCGGAGCGCCGGTGGTACACGTTAGATCGGGCCAGGCCGTGGTGCGTGCCTTCGAGCATGCGCTGATTTCCGCTTTGCTGCTCATCAGCATGCTGCTTTTTCTTGTGCTGCGCCGGGTGCTCGAGGTCGGTCTGGTATTGGCACCATTACTTCTCGCCATGTTGATTACATTAGCGGTAATGGTGATCTTCGATCTGCCCTTCAACTTTGCCAACGTCATCGCATTACCGTTATTGCTCGGGCTTGGCGCGAACAACGGCATTCATATGGTCTATCGCTGGCGCGCGGCGCCGCCTGCTTCCGGTGATCTGTTGAAAACCAGCACCGCGCGCGGTGTTGTCTTCAGCGT
>DATIPL010000476.1:0-3769 GCA_035471965.1 Gammaproteobacteria bacterium | reverse complement strand
CCAGGAAAAGACGATTTCGGTGATCACCGCCCCGCCCAGCAAAGTGCCCAGCTGCAGACCGAGGATGGTGATTATCGGCAGGGTGGCATTTTTCATCGCGTGGTGGGTCATCACCTGAAATTCGCCCAGGCCCTTTGCCCGCGCGGTGCGGATATAGTCCTCCCGCATCACTTCCAGCAGCGAAGAGCGCACCATACGCGCCAGGATTGCGGACATGGCGGTGCCCAGCGTCAGCGCCGGCAGGATCAGCGAGCCCAGACCTTCCTTTCCGCTCACCGGAAACCAGCCGAGCCAGAAGGAAAACACCAGGATCAGCAGCGGGCCCATGACGAAGTTCGGAATCGAAACGCCGAGTACGGCGAACGCCATGGCGCCGGCATCGTACCGGCTTCGAGGCTTCACCGCGGCAACGATGCCGAGCGGAATCGCCAGCGCCACGGCCACCGCCATTGCGGCCAGGGC
This sequence comes from Gammaproteobacteria bacterium, assembly GCA_035471965.1. GTDB lineage: Bacteria > Pseudomonadota > Gammaproteobacteria > HK1 > HK1 > CAMYJH01. The sequence continues at coordinate 3,307 of DATIPL010000476.1, read as the reverse complement.
GAGCTCCGCGGTGGCGGGAATGCGCTCGGTGAGAATTTCGATAATGGGCCGCTTCGAGTGCAGGGACCGGCCGAGATCCAGGGACGCGAGCCCCCTGAAATACTCGAGCAGCTGAACCGGGATCGGCTCGTCCAGCCCCAGCGCCCGGCGCAGTGCCTCCCGGTCCGCGGGGCGCGCCGACTCCCCCAGCATCACCTCCACCGGGTCCCCCGGCACCAGATGGATGAGCAGAAAAACCAGGCAGGCGACGCCTGCCACCACCACCAGGGCGCTCAAGAGCCTGGAGACCAGGAACCTCAGCATCGTTTCACGAAATGGCGTGTGGAGATCGGCTTGGCCGGGTCGGGCGTCACCCGCCGGCCCCCGCGACGCTCCGGCCGACGCGCGGCTGCGGCAGGCCGCGTAACGGCCCCGGCCCGGAGCCGGGATCCAGGACTATCGAGTCGGCCGGGCAGCCGAGCTCGGCCGCGAGATAAGGCAGCAGTCGGGTCGCCGTCTCGGCCACCGACCAGCCGAGACCCTGATCCTTGAGGCGGGTCGCTTCCAGACCCGGGTAACCGCAGGGGTCGATTCGCTCGAATGGCGCCAGATCGCCGTTCACGTTGAGCGCGAGCCCGTGATAGCTGAGGCCGTTGCGGATGCGGAGTCCGATGGCGGCGAGCTTTCTGCCGCCCAGATAAACCCCGGGCGCCCCCGCCCGGCGGACGCCTTCGAGATTGGACGCCGCCAGCAGATCGATAATCGCCTGCTCCAGCCCGTGAACCAGCCGCTTCACGCCCAAGGAGCGGCGCCTGAGGTCCAGCATCAGATAAGCCACCAGCTGGCCGGGCCCGTGGTAGGTCACCTGGCCGCCGCGGTCCGAGGCGACGACCGGGATGTCTCCCGGATCGCGAACATGCTCTCGGCGACCCGCCTGGCCGAGAGTGAAAACCGGAGGATGCTGCAGAAACCAGATTTCGTCGTCGGCGAGCGCGTCCGGCTCGTCCACCAGGGCACGCATGGCCCGCCACACCGGGTGGTAGTCGAGAACGCCAAAATGGCGAACGACGAGCGATGGCACGCTCAAGGCGTCCGCCGGCCCGCCGCGAGCGTCCATTCAGGCAATCGTCTCTCCAGGCACTCTGGCCAACTCGCGCTTGAATTCAATAAAGCGGTCGAAGACCGTTTGCCACACCGGCCCCGGCGCGCCGCTGCCGACCGGCCGGCCGTCGAGACGTGCCACAGGGGTGATCTCCAGGCTGGAGCTGGTCACCCAGATCTCGTCGGCCGAGGGCAGCGCCGCCTCTGCAACGTCGCATTCCTCACACCGGATCCCCGCAGCCGCCGCCAGCTCGAGGGTGACATCGCGGGTGATGCCGGCGAGTATCTTGGGGCTCTTTGGCGGCGTTCTCACGACGCCCCCGGCAATCACGAAGACGTTGCTTGCCGCCCCCTCAGTCACCGAGCCGTCACGCACCAGAATCGCTTCGCCGGCTTGCGCGGATACCGCCTCCTGGCGAAGCAGCACGTTGGGCAGTAAAGCGATGGCCTTGATGTCGCAGCGGCCCCAGCGATTGTCGACTCTGGTCACGGCGTGGATGGGCTGCGGCGAGGTCCGCCGCGGCCCGGGCCTGCTCATGGCGAATATCAGGGGGCGGATACCTTCAGGGAAGGCATGGTCGCGCGGCGCTTCGCCGCGGGTGACCTGGAAATACAGCGACTGCTCTCCGCCGCCGTTGCGTTCGACCAGACCGTCGAGCATTTTCACCCAGGCGCTTCGGCTCCAGGGGTTCTTGATCGCGATACTGCTCAGGCTTCGCTCCAGGCGATCCAGATGAGCGTCGATGCAGAACAATCGCCCTGCGTAGACGGGAACCACCTCATATACGCCGTCGCCCAGGAGATAACCTCGGTCCAGCGGCGAGACGCGGACCGCGTCCAAAGGCATGAACTCTCCCTTGAAGTAAGCGGTACTCATTTAATTAATGCTCAAAAGGAAGACGACAGTCTCGAGCTCAATTCCCTTTTCAGTGAAAAAGCATGCGTACCTGGTCCGTGACCTTGCGCCAGAGTCCGCCCTCCGCCACTGGAGCCAGCGTCACCAGCGGCCGCTGCGCGATCTGCTCGCCGCTGAGGGTGACCTCCAGCTTACCTCGGGCCTCGCCCTTCATCACCGGCGCTACGACCTTGCTGTCGATTTCCATCTTCGCGTTCAGCTTCTCGTACTGGCCTCTGGGCACCGTGACGTAAAGGTCACGTGCAAGGCCGATACCCAGCGTTTCAATCTCCCCTTTCCAGATGCGGACCTCGGTCAACGGTTCCAGCGCGCCGTAAAGCCGGTGAGTCTCGAAGAAGCGGAAACCGTAGCTCAAAAGGGCAATGCTTTCACGCGAACGGCTGCGGTCGCTCTCGGAACCCATCACCACGGAGATGAGCCGCATACCGTCGCGCTCGGCGGACGCGACCAGACAGTAGCCGGCGGATTCAGTATGTCCGGTCTTCAGCCCGTCCACGCTTTCGTCCCGCCACAGCAGCTTGTTGCGGTTGTGCTGCACGATCCCGTTGTACTCGTAATCCTTCATCGCGTGCATCTTATAAAGCTCAGGGAAATCCCTGATGATGGCGGCCGCCAGCGTGGCCGTATCCCGCGCCGTTGTGTAGTGCTCGGGATCGGGAAGTCCCGACGCATTGACGAAATGGCTGCCGGTCATGCCGAGTCGAACAGCGTACTGATTCATGAGATCGGCAAAAGCGTTCTCGTCCCCGGCAATGAATTCCGCCAGGGCGACGCTTGCATCGTTGCCGGACTGGATGATCAAGCCTTTGAGCAAGTCTTCGATGCTCACCTTGGTGTCCACTTCAATGAACATCTTCGAGCCGCCCATGCGCCAGGCCTTTTCGCTCACCCGTACTTCATCCTCCATGCTGACGTTTCCTTGCTTCAGCTCTTCGAACACCACGTAGGCGGTCATTATCTTGGTCAGACTCGCGGGCTCCATGCGTTCGTCGGCGTTCGCTTCCGCGAGCACCCGTCCGCTGTCGAAGTCTTGAAGGATATAGGCGCGCGCATCGACGCTCGGCGCATCGGGCACGATCGCTGCCAGAGCCGTGGTGTACGGCGGCAGCAGGGTGCAAACAACGATGAATCCCTGGAGAAGGAACGAAATCAGTTTCGATCTCATGGCAATGCTCGTCTCGCTAATATCATCACCTGTCGAGCTTTGTCGCGGTCATACACCCGATTATCGTGCGCCGACCGCAAATACGAACGCAGACCGACTGCGCTTGCGACGGGCGCAAGTTTACCAGATCACCGCGAGGCCTCTCG
>DATIPL010000475.1:0-2912 GCA_035471965.1 Gammaproteobacteria bacterium | reverse complement strand
AGCGTTTCGACACGCTGGGCAGCGGCGGCATTCCGGTGGAAGTAGTGCCGCTGGGCAGCGGCCAGATCCTGGTCCAGGGTCAGGAAGTGGGCGAGAACATCGTCACCACCGGCGGCAAGTCGGGCTTCCGCACCTACTGGCACGAGCTGCCGATACTGTGACCTCAGGAAGCCCGAGCCCGATGCTGCCCGATGGCCGGCCGGATTCTCCCGGCCGGCCATCGCGTCGACTACTCTTTAACCCGATGCGTCGAATTGACGCGACGATCCAGCGAGAACTTGGGAAAGCGAACATGAACAGGAAACACGGACACGGCTTCAGTCTCACGGAGCTCATGGTGGTGGTGGCCGCCATCGGCATTCTCGCCGGCATTGCCTACCCGAGCTACCAGAACTATACGCGGGAGACACGGCGGGCTCAGGCCCAGGCCGCCCTGACCGATGCGGCGGCCCAGCAGGAACAGTTCTTTCTCAACTTCAAGACCTACGCCGGCGCCATGACCACCATGAACATGCCGACCACCACCACCGGCGGACATTACAATCTGGCGGTAACCAGCGCATCGGTCACCAACTTCGTCTTGAGCGCGACACCGGTCGGCGCCCAGGCCAATGACACCTGCGGCACCATGACCCTCAGTCAGGGCGGCGCGAAGACACCCGCAAGCGGATGCTGGTAGAACTGGATTGAGGCCCGATATCGAGAACGCCGGCTGATGCCGGCGTTTTTTATCGGGACGGGTGGAATTTCTTCTGTCGCGTGACGGACGTCCAAAGTCGGGGACACGAAGGATGGTGAACCGTAGGTGGAACATGGGGATCGCGGAGCGACCGGGTTTGCCGCCCGTTCCAGGGTCTCTGGACCATCGCGGCACATGACGCGCGGCGCGCTACCCTTTCGACGCCAGGCCCTTCGGCAGCGAAAACACCACCCGCTCGCGCTTGCCTTCCGACTCGCGGGCCTGGGTGCCGCCCCATTCCCGCAACCTCGCCAGCACGTCCTGGACCAGCACCTCCGGCGCCGACGCGCCGGCGGTAAGGCCCACTCTGTCCACGCCCTCGAACCAGGCGGGGTCCAGGTCGCCCGCGTTGTCCACCAGGTAAGCTCTGGCGCCGAGATTGCTGGCCAGCTCGCGCAGGCGATTGGAGTTGGAGCTGGTGGTGGATCCCACCACCACGAAGGCGTCGCACTCCGGCGCCAGGGTCCGCACCGAGTCCTGGCGGTTCTGGGTGGCATAACAGATGTCGGCCTTTCTCGGCCCGGTGATCTTCGGAAACTTTGCCCTCAGCGCGTCGATCACGGCGGCGGTGTCGTCCATGGACAACGTGGTCTGGGTGACGTAGGAAAGGCGCTCCGGTGACATCACGTTCAGTCGCTCGACGTCCTCGGGGGATTCCACCAGATACATCCGGCCGCCGTTCTTCGCCCCCGCCTCGTACTGCCCCAGCGTACCTTCCACTTCCGGGTGGCCGGCGTGCCCGATGAGAATGCACTCGCGGCCCTCGTGCTGATACTTGGCCACCTCCATGTGCACCTTGGTGACCAGCGGGCAGGTGGCGTCGAAAACCCTGAGACCGCGCGAGTCCGCTTCCCGGCGCACCGCCTTGGCCACGCCGTGGGCGCTGAATATGACGATGGCGTCATCGGGCACTTCGTTCAGTTCGTCGACAAAAATCGCGCCCTTGTCCGCGAGCCCGTTCACCACGTACTTGTTGTGGACCACCTCGTGACGCACGTAGACCGGCGGCCCGAACATGTCCAGCGCCCGCTCGACGATCTCGATGGCGCGATCAACGCCGGCACAAAAGCCCCGGGGATTGGCGAGAACGATTTCCATGAATGGCGTTAAGTCTATGAGAAGCGTGAATTTCCGAAAGATCTTAGGGATTTGCTTGAAGAGTGTCCATGGCAATAAGTCGAATCGGGTAGATGGTAGTTGGTAGATGGTAGATGGGGGCGGGCAACCCTTACGCCGGGCCTCCCATTCGCCATTTCTCCCGGTCTGAACGCGGGCGCCACCCGTTTCGGTTATGAGACTTGAAAAGGAAGATTTCGCCACTGGATTCCCGCTTCCGCGAGAATGACGCGGTTGCCGCAGACGGCACCGTGACCGCCCCCGGCAACCACCTCCCGACATTCGATATTCGATATTCGACATTATGAGCATGAAGGTGCTCCCGGCCTCAGACCGCTCAATCCCCATCCATCGACTACCTTCTCCCCTCTACCCCTCCCTGAACGTGCTCACCACCAGCATCACCGCGCCGATGCAAATGGCGGAGTCCGCCAGGTTGAACGCGGGCCAGTGCCAGCTTTGATAGTAAACGTCGATGAAGTCCACCACCGCGCCGATGACCAGACGATCCCAGAGGTTTCCCAGCGCGCCGCCGAGCACCAGAGAGAGCGCGCCCGCGAGCCAGCGTTGCCCCGGCTTGAGCCGCGTCAGCCAGATCACGATGACGATCGCGACCAACACCGTCAGCCCGGCGAAAAACCAGCGCTGCCAGCCGCCGGCGTCGCTCAGGAAACTGAAGGCCGCGCCGGTATTGTGGGTCAGGGTCAGGTTGAGATACGGAATCACCGCAACCGGCTGGTGAAGATCCAGCATGTGGCTGGCGACCTGCTTGCTGAGCTGGTCTAGGCCGACGACCGCGGCGCTCAGCCACAGCCAGTGCAGGTTGCGCAGCTCCCGCTTTGCGGCATCGCCATTGCTCACGGTTCCACCCCGTCGAAGCCCGTAAAATCTTCCGCTGCTTTGGCCGCGCATACGCTCACGCCAGGGTCCGCTCGTTGCTGCGGGCGAACCGGGTTTCGAGCAGTGCTCTTGCTTCGGCGGCATCGGATTTGAGCTGGCGGGTCAGCGCCTCTACGGAATCGAAGCGGCGCTCGTCGCGCAGCTTGGCGACGAAATC
>DATIPL010000474.1:0-4730 GCA_035471965.1 Gammaproteobacteria bacterium | reverse complement strand
TTGGCGCGCGGGCGATCTGTGAACGACAATCCTTTCTTTACGTTAAGAAAGAGTTAATTGGTTAGGAGCATTGCCGGACGCTCCTGCCCTGGAACCCGCAAATCACCGGGGTAGACTTCGCCTCAACGGAACCGCCGACGTCATCGTGGTTAATGTCTCTTAAGGCTTTTTCATTACCGTGCCTGCCTGACTCGTGTTTTATGTCCAGGCAGCTAGGCACCGGTTGCACTCGATTAACAATTACGTAATGTACCCGGCTGTTGGCGCGGTCGAACCCAAGGGGGACGACGGTCCTCCAAGCGACCGCAGCGCCGAAGGGAACAAAAGAGATGTCAGAGGAGTGGCAAGGGTTGATCGACGCGGCCGTGGAGTTCCGCCACGCCCTGCACATGCAACCCGAACTCACCTGGTCCGAGCGGCAGACGGCCGAACGCATCCGCTCGCAGCTCAGCGCGGCGGATATCGCCTGGCGCGAATGTGCCCGCTATGGGACCGTCGCGACCCTTGCGCCCGGTGCAGGGGGCCGGCACATCGCGCTGCGCGCGGACATCGATGCGTTGCCCATCACCGAAGCCACAAACCTTCCCTGGGCATCCCAGGTGGAGGGGCAGATGCACGCCTGCGGGCATGACGGACACACAGCGTCGGCCATTGCCTCGGTGTTGTGGTTGAAAAAGCACGAACAGGCCCTGCCCGGGCCGGTAACCCTTCTGTTTCAGCCGGCTGAGGAGGGCGGTCACGGCGCCAAGGCGATGATCGATGACGGCGCGCTGGAGGGTGTGGACGCCATCTTCGGCTGGCACAACTGGCCCGCCATCCCCATAGGTCAGGCCGTCTGTCCGGACGGCCCGGTAATGTCCGCCAATGGAACGTTCGACATCATGGTCACGGGCCGCGGCGGACACGCCAGTCAACCCGAATTGTGCCGTGACCCCGTGCTGGGGGCTGCGGCCATCGCCGTCGCCCTGCAGCAGATCTCAGCAAGGCGCATCGCACCACAGGACGCCACCGTGATCAGCGTGACCTCGATCATGGCGCCCTCGACGCCCACCATCATTCCGGACACGGCGGCGCTCAGCGGCAGCATTCGACTGGCGAACGATGGCCTTCGTTCCACCATTTCCGAACTGATCACCGATGTCGCCGAACATACGGCGCGCGCCCACGGGGTCGAAGCGAGGGTCGAGATGAAGACCCGCTATGGCGCGACGGTCAATCACGCCGAGGAAGCGGCGCGGTACCGTGCCGCGCTTGCCGACGAATTCGGCCCGGACTGGAGATCGAAGGACACGCCCATCCCGATCATGGCCTCCGAGGATTTCAGCTACTACCTCAAGGAAATCCCGGGTGCCTTCGCCCTGATCGGCGCCGACGACGGCAGGGGCCATGATTCGCCCTGCCACAGCCCCACATACGACTTCAATGACGCGCTCATCCCGAGGATCGCCCGCGTGTATGCACGCTTGGCCGGCGCGCCCGTCCCGGAATGACAACGAAAGGATGCCGCATGCAGATTTTCGAGCAATGGGAATCCGAAATCAGAGGCTACTGCCGGGCCTATCCCACGGTCTTCAAGACTGCCTCCAACGCCCGCCAGGTCGATGAAGAGGGCCGCAGCTACATCGATTTCTTCGCCGGCGCCGGCGTCCTCAATTTCGGGCACAACAACGAACGCATGAAGGACGCCTTGATCGAATTCATCCGATCGGACGGCGTCGCCCATAGCCTCGATATGTATACGGTCGCCAAGCGCGCCTTTCTCGAGCGATTCGTCGATACCGTGCTGAAGCCGCGGGACATGGACTACCGCCTGCAATTCATGGGACCCACCGGCACCAACGCGGTGGAAGCGGCGCTGAAACTCGCGCGCAAGGTCACCGGCCGCTCGCGCATCGTCGCCTTCAGCCACGGTTTCCACGGCATGACGCTGGGATCCCTGGCATGCACCGCCAATGAGTATTTCCGCCAGGCCTCCGGTGTGCCGTTGAACCATGTGACGCGTCTGCCGTTCGAAACCGCACCCGGGGGCGGCATACAGCAGATCGCCAGCTTCCGCGCGCTGATGGACGATGCATCGGGCGGAACGGAACCGCCGGCCGCGTTCCTGGTCGAAACCATCCAGGCCGAAGGCGGCGTGAACGTCGCTTCGGAGGATTGGCTGCATACCGTCCAGTCGCTTGCCCACGATCTCGGCGCGCTGTTCGTGATCGACGAAATCCAGGTGGGCTGCGGGCGCACGGGCAGCTACTTCAGTTTCGACGGCATGGGCCTGGAGCCTGACATCATCTGTCTGGCCAAGGGGATCGGCGGTTTCGGCACGCCGCTCGCCATGAACCTCAACAAGCCTGAGCATGACAAGCATTGGAAACCGGGCGAGCATACAGGCACGTTCCGCGGCCAGGGGCTTTCCTTCGTCGCCGGACGCGAAGCACTCGGCTATTTTGAGACCGATGAGCTGATGAAAGAGGTACGGGCCAAGGGCGCGCGGATGCGCGAAGCGCTCGAAGAGGTTGCCGGGACACATTCACAGCGCGGATTCCAGGTGCGCGGGCGCGGCATGATCCAGGCGCTGGACACCTTTGATGGCGCCCTCACCAAGAAGATCGCCGCGGCATGCTTCAACGCAGGACTCCTGATCGGGCCGTGCGGCACCGACGGGCGCGTTCTGAAGATGATCCCACCACTGACCATTCCGGAGGATGATCTTGAAGAAGGGCTTGAGATCTTCGCCGGAGCGGTCGCCCAGGAGGTTAAATCGTCATGAGAAAACGCGATGACATGACGTTTCCGTTCCCCGAGTACGAGCGGCGCATCGGCGAGTTGCGCGAAAGGATGGCGCATCGGCTTCTGGACGTGGTGGTGATCACCGATCCGGAAAACCTGATGTACCTGACCGACTACCAAACCACCGGTTATTCGTTCTTCCAGGCGTTGGTGGTGCCACTTGAGAAAGAGCCGTTCATGATCACCCGCGCCATGGAGGAATCGAACATCCATGCGCGCACCTGGGTGGAACTGACTCGGCCCTATCCCGACACCGGCGACGCGATCCAGATGCTGATCGAAAGCCTGCGCGAATTCGGCCTTGCCAATTCCGCCGTGGGGTACGAACGGAACAGCTACTTCTTCCCCGCCTACCAGCAGGACATCATCCGCGGATCCGCAAGCATCGGCAATCTGCTCGACTGTTTCGGCATCGTCGAGGAAGGACGGATCCGGAAGTCCGCCGTGGAGGTCGAACTCATGCACCGCGCGGCGGCGGCCACCGAGGCCGGCATGCGGGCCGGCCTGGAGGCCTGCGCGCCCGGCATCACCGAGAACGAGATCGGCGCGGCGATCAGCTCCGCCATGTTCACCGCCGGCGGGGAGCCGCCCGCGGTGATGCCTTACGTCGCTTCCGGACCGCGCTCCATGATCGGCCACGCCACATGGGAAGGGCGCGTCGTGCAACCGGGCGAGCACGTATTCCTCGAGGTCGGTGGCTGCGTTCGCCGTTATCACACAGCAATGATGCGGACCTGCATCCTCGACGACCTGTCATCGTCGTTGATCAAGGCGCAGGAGCGAATGATTCTGGCTCTCAACGAGGTCCACGAAACCTTGCGCCCGGGACTGACCGTGTCTGATGCCGACAACATCGTGCGCCAGATCATCACCGATAACGATGTTGGCGCCAGGCTCATCACGCGGTCGGGCTATTCCATCGGCATCGCCTTCCCGCCGAGCTGGGACGAGGGCTACATCCTGAGCATCAAGCAGGGCGACTCGACCCCCCTGCGCCCCGGCATGACCTTCCACATCATCCCCTGGATGTGGGGCGTGGATGGCGACAAGACGGTCGGCATTTCGGACACAATCCATATCACCGACACCGGGTGCGAATCGTTTTTCACCCTGGACCGGGACTTCACCGTCAAGCCCGGGGAAGCCCCGGTGAAGGAGCAACCCAAGAGGGACGCCGCGGCGGAATAGAACCGCGCGCTAGAGTCCCGGCCCCTCATCCCAATCCGATAGCGGAGTTTTCCATGCTGACGGCCATCGATCCCACGACCGGCGAGACCATCCGCACCGTTGAACCTGCGGATGCCGAGCGGCGGACGGAGACAATCACTGCGGCGGAAGATGCGTTCCAGGAATGGCGGCGCCGGAGCTTCTCCGAACGCGCGGAGGTGCTTTCGGCGGTGGCCCGGCACATGCGCGACAACATCGAGCCGCTGGCCATGGTGATGACCGAGGAGATGGGTAAACCCATCAAGGAGGCCCGCGGCGAGGTCCAGAAGTCGGCCTGGTGCGCCGAACACTATGCGGAGCATGCCGAGAGCTACCTGGCGACCGACGTTCTGGAATCGGATGCGACGAAGAGTTACGTGCAGTACCTGCCACTCGGCCCGATCCTCGGGATCCTTCCATGGAACGCGCCGTTCTGGCTGGCCTTCCGCTTTTGCGCCCCCGCCCTGATGGCCGGTAATACCTGCGTGATGAAGCATGATCCGCATGTGCCGGGATGCGCGGAAGCCATAGCCGGAGTATTCGAAGCGGTCGGCGCGCCGCCGGGCATCATGCAAAACCTTCCACTAGAGACCCCGGACGTGGAGGCGGCGATCCGCGACCCCCGCATTCGCGCGGTCTCGTTCACCGGTTCGGTCCGGGGCGGATCGGCTGTCGCCGCGATCGCCGCATCCGAGATCAAGCCCACGGTGCTGGAGCTTGGCGGTTCGGACCCAGCCGTG
>DATIPL010000473.1:0-1528 GCA_035471965.1 Gammaproteobacteria bacterium | reverse complement strand
GAGGCGCCTGGGATCGGCGGCGAAGGCCGACAAGGTCGCCCAGACGGTGTCGAACAAAAGGCCGTACAGCTCGCGCGGATGCATCGCGACCCAGCCGTTGAGGGCATGCGGCAGCGTGAACACGAGATGATGGTAGGTCACCGGCAGCACCGCCGCGCGCTCCCGTTCGCACCACGTCTCCGAGGCCCGGCGCTGGCAGCGCGGACAGTGCCGGTCGCGGCAGGCGTGGTACAGCCGCACCGCGTCATGGCACTGATCGCACTCGAGCGCGAAGCCGCCGAGCGCGGCCGTGCGGCAGGTGAGCACGTGCCGGCAGACCTGTCGTTGGCGGGCCGAGAGCGGATGCGCCTCCCGATACGGGTTGAGGCACTGGTTCATCACCGCCTGCAAGGACGTGCGCTCACTCATGGCCGGGCTCGAGCTTTGCGATCAGGTCATGCGTGCCGCTGCCTTCCCGATAGTCCGGGACCCAGTGCACGTAGCGCAGCGTCGAGCGGATGTCTTGATGTCCGAGCAGGCGTTGCAGCCGATGCACCGGCAGCCCGGCCTCGAGCTGATGCGTCGCGTAGGCGTGGCGCAAGGCATGAATACCGCCGATCTTCGTGATGCCAGCGCGTGCCTTAGCTTTGGTGTAGGTCTTCTGAATACTGGTCGGACACAGCGGTGCACCGGCCACCCGTCCGGGGAATAGCCAGAGCTTGGGACGATAGCCTCGCCAGTAATCCCGCAACCGTGCAAGCAGTGTGGGCGGTAGCGGCACCAGCCGGTCCTTGCCGCCCTTGCCTTGCTCGATGCGCAGCCGCCCCCGTTCTCCGTCGATATCGCCGACCCGCAGCGAAACCAGCTCGCTCACTCGCAAACCGCAGCCGTAACAAAGCATCAGCATCGTCTGGTACTTCCTGTCGGAACAGGCCGCGATGATCCGCGCCACTTCCGTCCGGCTCAAAAGCGCCGGAATCCGCTGCGGTTGCTTCGGCACCGGAATCGGCACGTCGAATGCCTCGCGCTTGAGCACGTCGAGGTATAGGAAACGGATCCCGTTCAGCGCCAGTCGGCAGCTCGAGGCCGACAGCTTGCGCTCGACGGCCAGATGCTCGAAATAGCCGTGTAGATCTTTGACTTCCAGCGCGGCCGGCGAGCGCCGACAGTACCGTGCCAAATCCGTGACCGCGGCAAGGTAGCTCTTATGCGTTCGCACAGAAAAGCCACGCATCTGCATGGCTCGGATCATCGCTTGTCGTAGTGGTGTCATCGTCCTTCTCCCTTCAAGGAACCCAACGCGAGTCCCGACAGGAAGAAGGTGGACGATGGCGAACGAAATGCCTACGGCGTCACAACGCCTATCGGCTCTATGAACCGACTCTTAAGCCCCGCGAAGCGGTTTAGTTCAACACCTGGGATGAGCCGCGTGATTAAGTGGCGCTGCCCTTGCTCTTCTTCTTGCAAGGGCAGTGACACTTAAGCACGTCGGCTCCATCCCTTTGTTAGGCGGCACTGCGTTTCCCCACCAGCAAGGTCCTAAGTTGAT
>DATIPL010000472.1:0-2977 GCA_035471965.1 Gammaproteobacteria bacterium | reverse complement strand
CGCCGTGTCGCTGGTCATCGACAAGGAAGAACACTTCGAGACAGCAGCGACCGTGGTAAAGGCGCTGCTCGAGCGCATGCCGTCGAATCCTCTTCCCGCAGATACAATACTGAACATCAATGTCCCGGATTTGCCGATGTCGAAAGTTTCGGGCATCGAGGTGACACGTCTAGGCCACCGTCACAAGGCGGAGCCCGTCGTGCGCACGCTGGATCCCAGGGGGCAGCCGGTCTACTGGGTGGGGCCGCCTGGGGGCGAGCAGGATGCGGGACCTGGCACAGACTTTCACGCGGTACGTTGCGGCCGAATTTCGGTGACGCCGCTGCAGGTGGACCTCACGCGACACGGAGCCCTGAATATGACTGCAAGCTGGGTGGAAGAAATTTCTATAGCATGAGGGATCGCTTTCACGGAATCGGCATGACCTCCCGGCGAACCCGCGGCCGGCTGGTCGAACGTCTTCGCGCCGAGGGCATCCAGGACGAAAGGGTACTGGACGCGATACGCGAGGTTCCGCGGCACATTTTCGTCGATGAGGCGCTCTCGAGTCGCGCCTACGAAGACACCGCTCTTCCAATAGGCGCCGGACAAACCATTTCCCAGCCTTACGTGGTGGCTCGAATGACCGAGGCCCTCGTGGCCGGTGGCTCGCTCGAACGGGTACTCGAGATCGGTACCGGCTGCGGCTACCAGACTGCCATTCTCACCCGCTTCGCTGCCGAGGTGTACAGCATAGAGCGAATTCAAAGTCTGCTTGTGCAGGCGCGTCAGCGCCTGCACGACCTCGGGATCCATAACGTGCGCATTCGACACGGGGACGGTGAAAAAGGTTGGCCGGAGCACGCGCCCTACGACGGCATACTCGTTGCTGCCGCTCCGGCGAGCGTTCCCGCGGCGCTCATTGATCAGCTCGCCGATGGAGGTCGGCTGGTCATTCCCCTGGGACACGGAAACGCCCAGGACCTCAAGCTCATTACGCGCTCGGGCGACGAGCTGGAGGAGCAGATTCTCGAGCGAGTTGCTTTCGTGCCGATGGTTTCCGGCCTCGGGTGATACCTTTGCGCAAGCGGACGAGAACCCGTTGTCTCGTTGCTTCGCTGTTGCTGACCGCGCAACTGCCAGGTTGCGGCGGCAGAAGCGTCGCCCCCGTCGAGACCTACGCGTACTATCAAAAGCCGAGAGGCAATACCCATAGAGTCGGCGCTGGCGACACACTCTACTCGATCGCCTGGGCCTATGGTGTCGACTACCGCGACCTTGCGGCACACAACGGAATCGACGAGCCCTTCACTATCTATCCGGGTCAGCGTCTCCACATCGGCCTGGATACGAAACGTCGCACCAGCATCCGCTCGAGTCAGGGCCCCGGAGCGCCGACCCGCAGCCTGAGCGCGGAACCCGAACAAAACACGAGCGCGTCGTCACCGGTGCCGGTGAAACCGCCACCGCCGGCGGAATCATCAGCGACGAAAGAGAGTGCGGCAACGTCCAATCGCGGAAAGGCGGCGGCAACGCGCGGGAATAAAATCAAACAGTGGGTGTGGCCCGCAAAGGGACAGATTGTGACGGACTTCGCATCGTCCGGGCGCAAAGGCGTCGATATTGCCGGGAAACTTGGTCAGCCTGTGTTGGCTGCCGCGGACGGCAGAGTAGTGTATGCTGGAGGTGGACTCAGGGGGTACGGCGAGCTTATCATCGTCAAACACAACAAGAGATACCTGAGTGCGTATGCCCACAACAATCGAATACTGGTCAAGGAAGGAGACGAAGTAAAAATCGGTCAGCGCATTGCCGAGATGGGTAGCACTGGAACCGAAGGCGTGAGGCTTCACTTTGAAATAAGGCGGGATGGAAAACCCGTCAACCCCGTCCGATACCTTCCCAGGTGACATAACAGGGGAACGTGAGTGACGAAGCAACGCGAGGTTGTCGGCGAGGAACCCGAGCAGCTTCTGGAAGACGAAGACCAGTATTCCGAGGATTCCAGCGAGAACCTGGAAAGCTCTGAGGACTTGGAGGACTCGGCAGACGCTGACGAGCCCGAGGATTCGGAGGCTTCCCGCACCGTTAAACCTCCCCGACGCAAGGGAGGCAAAACGACTCGTGCCCGCCGTAAAGCTCCCGACCGGGAGATGGATGCCACTCGCCTTTACTTGAGCGAGATCGGCTTTTCGCCTCTCCTCACAGCCGAGGAGGAGGTCCATTTTGCTCGACTTGCGCTTCGGGGCTCTGAGGAGGCCCGGCATCGCATGATCGAGAGCAACTTGCGCCTGGTGGTCAAGATTGCGCGCCGATACATGAATCGGGGCCTGGCGCTGCTGGATTTGATCGAAGAGGGCAACCTCGGCCTCATTCGCGCGGTGGAGAAGTTTGATCCTGAGCGCGGTTTCCGATTTTCGACCTACGCGACCTGGTGGATCCGTCAGACCATCGAGCGCGCGCTCATGAATCAGACGCGCACCATTCGGTTGCCGATCCATGTGGTCAAAGAAATAAACGTATACCTTCGCGCTGCCAGGCGACTCGCACAAACACTCGACAGGGAGCCCACGCCGGAAGACGTTGCCGAGATGCTGGATAAGCCCATCGACGAGGTGAAGCGAATGCTGGGTCTCAATGAGCGCGTCACCTCAGTAGATACGCCGCGCGCGCACGACACCGACAAATCGCTGCTGGATTCCATTCCTGACGAGCAGAACACCGACCCGTCCATACTGTTGCAGGACAGTGACGTCCAGGCACACATCGATCTCTGGCTTTCCAAGCTCAACGACAAGCAGCGCGCCGTGGTGGAGCGCCGGTTTGGTCTCTACGGCCGCGAGATCGCCACCCTGGAGGAGGTGGGAAACGAGCTTGGAGTCACCCGCGAGCGGGTGCGTCAGATTCAGATCGAGGCGCTCAGGCGTCTGCGGGAGATCCTCGAGCGGGAGGGCTTCTCCTTCGATACGGTATTCGAGTGAGGGCCGGTATTCGCTCC
>DATIPL010000471.1:0-7998 GCA_035471965.1 Gammaproteobacteria bacterium | reverse complement strand
ATGAGTAGACCGTGTGGAGTCATGGGAACGGCCTTTCGGTTCGCCATGGGTCCAATACAGGTTGGCGCAATACGCTTCGCTATTGCGCGCCCTACGGCTCGAGCCCGGCCGTCAGCGCTTGAGGATGTTCAGCACGTCCTCGAGCTCGACCCTTATCTGGCGGATGATCTGCTGGCTCTGGTTGACGTCTACCTTGGCCTCTTCGCCGGAGAGCCGTTGACGGGCGCCGCCTATGGTGAATCCGTGTTCGTACAGCAGGCTTCGGATCTGGCGAATGAGGATGACGTCCTGGCGCTGGTAGTAGCGGCGATTGCCGCGGCGCTTCAGGGGTTTGAGCTGGGGGAACTCCTGCTCCCAGTATCGGAGCACGTGGGGCTTGACCCCGCAAAGGTCACTGACCTCACCGATGGTGAAGTACCGCTTACCGGGGATTGCAGGCAGATCGGTAGCGCTACTCGACGGATCCAGCATAAGCTTCCACGCGCGCCTTCAGCTTCTGGCCAGGACGAAAAGTGACGACGCGGCGGGCGGAGATGGGGATCTCTTCTCCGGTTTTTGGATTCCTGCCGGGCCTTTCGTTTTTGTTTCGGAGGTCGAAGTTTCCGAAGCCTGACAGCTTCACTTGATCGCCGGATTCTAGAGCGGCACGGACTTCCTCGAAGAACATCTCCACGAGTTCTTTCGCCTCCCGTTTATTGAGGCCCAGCTCCTCATAGAGCTTTTCGGCCATGTCCGCCTTTGTGAGCGCCACGCTACCCCCTTAGCGAACCCCCCAGATTCTTCGCCAGGGCGTCCACAATTGCCGCTTCGGCGGCGTCTATTTCTTCGTCATTCAGCGTGCGGGAAGGGTCTTGAAAAGTCAGTTTTAGTGCCAGACTTTTTTTACCTGAATCAATACCTTCGCCACGATAAACGTCAAACAACTCTAAGTTTTTTAGCACATCACCGGCTGCCTGTCCAACACAATCCCGGAGGGCTTTGGCGGTGATCGACTCGTCCACAACCACGGCGATGTCCCGCCGGACGGCGGGATACCGGGATAATGCCTCAAATTTCGGAAGTTGTCCCGCCTGGACTGAGTCCAGATCCAGCTCGAAAACCAGCACCGGGAGGCTCAGCTTGTGGCGCTTTAAATTCCCTGGATGCAGCGCGCCCAGACGGCCGATGGCCTCCCCCGCGCGGATCACCCGGGCCGCCTGCCCCGGATGCAGGGCCGGATGATCGTCGGGGACGAATTCCACCTCCGAGGCGGCGGCGAATCCGAGCAGCGCCTCCACGTCGGATTTGAGATCGAAGAAGTCCGCGTTCAGGGTTTCCCTGCCCCACTGCTCCGGCGCCACCGGACCCATGACGATGCCGCCGATGCGCGGCTTCTGCTCGATGGCGTTTCCGGATTGCCGGAACGTCAGTCCCGATTCGAACAGCCGCACCCGGTTCTGCTGTCGGCGCACGTTGTGCAACAGCGCGGCGAACAGGCCGGGCCACATCGAGGTGCGCATGACCGCGAGATCGGACGAGATGGGATTGCTGAGCGGAATCGGCGCTGCGTTCGGATCCAGCTCCGCCTGCAGCCCGGGATCGACGAAGCTGTAAGTGATCGCCTCCTGATAGCCGCGATCCGTGAGCGCCTGGCGCAGGCGATCGAGCCCAATCCGGGCCTCGGTGCGCGGGCTCATGGCCAGGATCCCCTCCGGTGGGCGATCCGGGATCTGGTCGTAGCCCCGCACCCGGGCCACCTCCTCGATGAGATCCGCTTCGATGGTGACGTCGGAGCGGTGCGGCGGCGGAGTGATCTGCCAGCCGGAATTGGTGGCCTCCACCTGCATGCCCAGGCGCCTCAAGATCGCTTCCACGTCCGCCTTGGCCACCTCCGCGCCGAGCAGCAGGGCGAGACGCTGGACCCGAAGCGGAATGGCGGGACGCGGCGGTAGCGCCTCCGGGACCTGGGCATCCACCACCGGGCCGGGGCGGCCGCCGACGATATCCAGAAGCAGCGCGGTGGCCCGCTCCGAGGCCCGCGCCTGCAGATCCGGCGCCACCCCGCGCTCGAATCGATGGGACGAATCCGTCTGCAGGCCCTGACGCCTCGCCTCGACGGCGATGGTCTTGGGGAGGAACCAGGCGCTCTCCAGCAGGATATTGCGGCTCTCGTGGGTGACGGCCGTGGCCAGGCCGCCCATGATCCCGGCGAGCGCCACCGCGCGCTTGTGATCCGCAATCACCAGGGACTCGCCGTCCACGTCGATCCGGCCGCCGTCCAGAAGCTCCAGCGATTCCCCGGGCGTGCCCCGGCGCACGCGAATGCCGCCTTCGAGGGTATCCAGATCGAAGGCGTGCATGGGTTGACCCAGCTCCATCATGACGTAGTTGGTGACATCCACCACCGGACTGATGGCGCGCAGCCCACTTCGCCGCAAACGTTCGCGCATCCACAGCGGCGTTTTCGCCTTCGGATCGATGTCGCGGATGACGCGGCCCACGTAGCGGGGACAGTCCACAGGGGCTTCGAGCCCGATCTCGATGCCGTCTTCAATGTTTTTCGCCACCGGCGGGTTGGGCACCGGTTGAACATCGAGCGCATTCAGCGCCGCCACCTCCCGGGCAACGCCGGCGACGCTCAGGCAGTCGCCGCGGTTGGGCGTGAGATCGATGTCGATGCAGACGTCGCCCGCGCCCAGGACGTCGCTGAGCGCCGCGCCGACGGGAGCGTCCGGTCCCAGGTCGAGAATGCCGTCCGCGTCGTCGCCGATTTGAAGCTCATCGGCGGAACAGAGCATGCCGTGGGATTCCACTCCACGGATCTTGGTTCTGCGGATCTTCGTTCCTCCGGGAAGCTTCGCGCCCACCCGGGCGTAGGGTGCGCGCATGCCGGAATGAACGTTGGGCGCGCCGCAGACCACGACGTGAGTTTCACCGCCCGTGCTCACCTCGCACACGCTCAGCTTATCGGCGCCCGGATGCGGCTCCACCGACAGGATCTCACCCACGACCACGCCGTCCAGCGGCACGGCCGCGGGCGTCACGCTGTCCACCTCGAGGCCCGCGTTGGTGAGCTGGGCGGCGAGCGCGTCGGTGTCCACCGGGGGGTCGACCCACTGGCGGAGCCACTGTTCACTGAGCTTCACGGGCGGGGGCCTCGATGGGGTGGATGTGATTCAGGTGCGATCATTTTGAATGAGTAACATGTGACATGTGACACGTGACATGTAAGAGCGGCTCACGTAGCGCTCTTTGTTCGAACTGATTCTTTGTGCCGAATCTTGCGGTATTGAGATCGAATCAACCCACCCAGTAGACTGGCGACCTCATGGAGGCGCCTTCGAACATCGTTTCTCAGCTCGAGATTTCCAATATCTATTGCGTCCGCGATCTCCAACTGAGTGTCGAGCTCACTCACGGAACCTGCAGCCATATGCAGGAATCGAGTGAATTCGTTCGGGCTGCCTCTCGCCGCGCCTTCGCTGATATTTGAGGCAATCGAAACCGATGCCCGTCGCATCTGTTGGCCGAGCCCGTAGGTTTCCTGTTTTGGGAAAGTCGCCGTCATACTGTAAATTTGAACCGCAAGCTCAATTGACTTCTTCCAAACGCTCAGATCCTTGTGAATCCTCATCTCCAACCCTCCTTGGTTGAAATTCGAGTCTTGTCTCTTACTTGTCACATGTTACATGTCACATGTCACTGACTACCTGAATTGCTCCAGAAATCTCAGGTCGTTGTCGAAGAACAACCGTAAATCATTTACGCCATACCTCAACATGGCCAGACGCTCGACGCCCATACCGAAGGCGAAGCCGGTGTAGCGCTCGCTGTCGATGCCGACGTTCTCCAGCACCTGCGGGTGCACCATGCCGGAGCCGAGCACCTCCAGCCAACCGCTCTCGCCGCGGATGTCCACTTCGGCCGAGGGTTCGGTGAAGGGGAAGTAAGAAGGGCGGAAGCGCACTTCGAGATCTTCCTCGAAGAAGTTACGGATGAAATCGTGAAGCACGCCTTTCAGGTCGGCGAAGCTCACGTGCTCGCCCACCATCAGGCCCTCCACCTGGTGAAACATCGGCGTATGCGTGAGATCGGAATCGCAGCGGAAGACGCGGCCCGGGACGATGATACGCAGCGGCGGCTTGCGCTCTTTCATCGCCCGGATCTGCACCGGCGAGGTGTGGGTGCGTAACAGCAGTCCATCCTCGAAGTAGAAGGTGTCCTGCATGGCGCGCGCCGGATGGTGCACGGGAATGTTGAGCGCCTCGAAGTTGTGATAGTCGTCCTCGATCTCGGGGCCCTCGACCACGTCGAAGCCCAACTGGGCGAAAAAGGATTCGATCCGTTCCAATGTCCGGGTCACCGGGTGAAGACCGCCGGTGCGCTGGCCCCGGCCCGGCAGCGTGACGTCGACGCGATCCCCGGAAAGCGTGGCGTCGAGCGCGGCCTGCTCCAGGGAGTGTTTCCTCGCCGAGAGCGCACTCTGGATCCGGTCGCGGGCGGAGTTGATCTTCTTGCCCGCCGCCGGCCGCTCGCCGGCGGGGATCTTGCCCAGGGACTTGAGCAGGGTCGTGATCCTGCCGTTCTTCCCGAAGTAAGCGACGCGCACGGCATCGAGCGCGGGAAGATCGGAGACCTTGTCGATCTCCTTCTGCGCGTTCTCGACCAGCTTGCTCAGATCTTCGAGCACACTTGCTCCTTTGTTTGAGTTTGTACAGTCCGACTTAGCATGAATGCAGAATGTTATGGCATTCCGCTAACGCGGGATCGATTGTTCACTGGATTCCCGCTTTCGCGGGAATGACGTCTATGTGCGAACCACCGATCCAAATATTTTCACGGGATCTGATCTGGAACATCTTCACGGAGTCGTCCCCATTCGCCACCCCGCTTCCGGGGGAATGGTGTCGATGTGCGAACCACCGATCCAAATACTTCCACGGGATCTGATCTTGAACCTCTTCACGGGGTCGTCCCCATTCGCCACCCCCGCTTCCGGGGGAATGGCGTCCATGTGCGAACCACCGATCCAAATACTTTCACGGGATCTGATCTGGAACCTCTTCACGGGGTCGTCCCCATTCGCCACCCCCGCGAAAGCGGGGGTCCAGTCTATGAATACTTCAAACCACTCCCCGCTGCATCTGGCGAATCAATCGAGAAAGACCACTTTAAATTTGTGCCTGGCACTCTCTACTTCACTCTATCGTCAAAAAACAAAAACGGGGGAAAGGTCCGGGCCTTTCCCCCGTTCTGGCAATCCTCGGTATTTCTCGTGGATCCCGTTTACAGAGCGGCCCTGGCTTTTTCGGCCAAGGCCGAAAACGCGGGCTTGTCGAAAACGGCGATGTCCGCCAGAACCTTTCTGTCGAGCTCGATATCCGATTTGCGAAGACCGTTCATGAAGCGACTGTAGGACAACCCGTTCTCGCGCGCGGCCGCGTTGATGCGAATGATCCAAAGCCCGCGCATCTGACGCTTGCGCTGGCGGCGGTCCCGGTAAGCCATCGCGCCGGCGCGGATGACCGCCTGCTTGGCGAGCTTGTAAGCGCTCTTGCGACGGCCGCGATAACCCTTGGCCTGTTCGAGCACTTTCTTGTGCCTGGCGCGCGCCTGCACGCCTCGTTTTACCCTTGGCATTTCCTTGGTTCCTTCAACTGTAAGGCAGCATCCGCTCGACGGAGGCCTGATCCGCATCGGCGATCGTTTCCATGGGACGAAGGTGGCGCTTACGCTTCGAAGTCTTCTTGGTCAGGATGTGCCGGCGGTGCGACTGGGCGCGCTTGAATCCGCCGTTGGACTTCCTTTTGAAGCGCTTGGCTGCTGCGCGTTTGGTTTTGATCTTGGGCATTTCGAGTGTTCCGTCTGTTTCGCCGCTATCGCCTTGATATTACGACAGCATGATGTCTTCCGTGTCTCTCAGAAACATGTAACACGTGACATGTAACAAGAAACATCTCATTTTCTACATGTCACATGTCACATGTCACATGTCACGTGTCACTTCCTGGGGCTCAAAACCATCGACATGCGACGGCCTTCGAGCTTTGGAAACTGTTCCACCTTGGCCAGCTCCTCCAGGTCCGCCTCCACTCTTTCCAGCAGCTTGATGCCGAGCTCCTGGTGGCGCATCTCGCGGCCCCTGAACCAGAGCGTGACCTTGGTCTTGTCGCCGTGTCGCAGAAATCGTTTGAGATTTCTCAGCTTGGTCTGGTAGTCGCCCTCTTCCGTGCCCGGCCTGAACTTGACCTCTTTAACCTGAATCTGCTGCTGCCGCTTCTTTGCCGCCTGGCGTTTCTTGTTCTGCTGGAAAAGGAACTTGCCGTAATCCATGAGCCGGCAAACCGGCGGATCGGCGGTCGGAGATATCTCCACCAGGTCGAATCCCCGCTCATCGGCTAAAGTCAGTGCCTCTTCCCGACGGACGATGCCTAGCTGTCCGCCCTCTTCATCTATTAGTCGAAGTTTTTCTGAGACGATCTCGTCGTTGACCCGGTTCTTTTTTTCCGCTGCGATGCGTTAGTCCTCCAAAAAACTGAGGCCGCGGCTCGCGATTTCCCCGCTGAGTTTCTCGGCGAAAGCATCCACCGCCATCGCGCCGAGATCCTCACCGCTTCGCGTGCGCACGGCCACAGCATCGTTTTCAACTTCCCGACCGCCGACAATCAGCAGGTAGGGGATACGCTGTAGTGTGTGCTCCCGGATCTTAAGACCGATCTTCTCGTTTCTCAAGTCCGGTATCACCCGGAAGCCTTGATTTTTAAGGCTTTTCACGACCGCCTTCGCGTAGTCCGCCTGGGCGTCGGTAATGTTCAGGACCACCGCCTGGACCGGAGCGAGCCAGGCAGGGAAGCGGCCCTCGTATTGCTCGATCAGGATCCCCAGGAAACGCTCCACGGAGCCGAGAATGGCCCGGTGGAGCATCACCGGGGTCTTGCGCTCCCCGTCCTCGGCCACGTACTCGGCGCCCAGGCGACCGGGCATGGAGAAATCCACCTGGATGGTGCCGCACTGCCACACCCGGCCGATGCAGTCGGTGAGGAAGAAGTCCACTTTGGGGCCGTAGAAAGCGCCCTCGCCCGGATCCACCTCGAAGGGAAGGTCCTTGTTGTTGAGGGCAAGCTCAAGTGCCTTTTCCGCCTTCTCCCAGCTCTCGTCGCTGCCGACGCGCTTCTCCGGCCGGGTGGAAAGCTTGATCTTGACCTCGTTGAAGCCGAAGTCCCGGTACATCTTGAACACCAGGTCGATGAGCGCCGAGACCTCGGACTGGATCTGGTCCTCGGTGCAGAAGATGTGGGCATCGTCCTGGACGAAGCTGCGCACCCGCATCAGCCCGTGGCGCGTGCCGGAGGGCTCGTTGCGGTGGCATGAGCCGAACTCCGCCAGGCGCAGCGGCAGGTCGCGGTAGCTTTTCAGGCCCTGGTTGTATATCTGGATATGGCCCGGGCAGTTCATCGGCTTGATTGCGTACTCCCGTTCCTCGGAATGGGTGGTGAAGATCAGATCGCCGAAGTTGTCCCAGTGGCCTGAGCGCTGCCACAGGCTGCGGTCCAGGATCTGGGGCGTTTTCACCTCCTGGTAGCCGGCTTCCCGCAGCACCCCGCGCACGTAACGCTCGATTTCGGTGTAGATGATCCAGCCGCGCTCGTGCCAGAAGGCACAGCCGGGAGCCTCTTCCTGAAAGTGGAACAGGTCCAGCCTGCGGCCGATGCGGCGGTGATCCCGCTTCTCCGCCTCTTCCAGCCTTTGCACGTACGCCTTGAGCTGTTTCTTGTCCGGCCAGGCGGTGCCGTAGATGCGCTGCAGCATCTCGTTGTTGGAATCCCCGCGCCAATAGGCGCCCGCCACCTTCATCAGCTTGAAGGCTTTGAGCTTGCCGGTGCTGGGCACGTGGGGACCGCGGCATAAATCGATGAAATCATCCTGGCGGTAAAGGGAGATCGGCTCACCGTCCGGAATGGAGGCGATGATTTCCGCCTTGTAATCCTCTCCCATGTCCTTGAACAGCTTCGCCGCCTC
>DATIPL010000470.1:0-5033 GCA_035471965.1 Gammaproteobacteria bacterium | reverse complement strand
GAGCTGAAAATTTCCCGACTGACCGGCCACTCCTATACAGACATCGTTTCCCATCACCTGGGCGCAGGCCATTGCGACCGCCTCGGGAATCACGGGATTCACCTTTCCGGGCATGATGCTGCTGCCCGGCTGTAAGGCGGGAAGCTGGATTTCACCCAGACCCGCGAGCGGACCGCTGTTCATCCAGCGCAGGTCGTTGGAAATCTTCATCAACGAAACGGCAAGCACCTTGAGCTGCCCGCTCATTTCCACCGCTGCATCCTGTGCGCTCATGGCGGCAAAACGATCCGGCGACGTCTTGAAGGCGACGCCGGTGGTTCTCGACAGATCAGCCGCCACCCGTTCACCGAAGGTCTCGTGCGCGTTGATCCCCGTTCCCACCGCGGTGCCACCGATCGGCAGGGCACGCAGGCGCTCGAAACTGTCCTCGATGCGCGCGATGCCGTCACGGATTTGCGAAGTCCACCCGCCGATTTCCTGGTCCAGCCGCACGGGCATGGCGTCCATCAGGTGGGTGCGGCCGGTCTTGACCACCGACCGAAGCTCCAGAGCTTTTGTGGAAAGCGTTTCGACAAGGTGGCGGAGCGCCGGCAGCAGACGTTCGGAAACTTCCAGCGTTGCGCTCAGGTGAATCGCCGTGGGAATCACGTCGTTGCTGCTCTGGCACATGTTGACGTGGTCGTTGGGGTGAACGGAAGCCCCGGCCCGTTCTCCCGCGAGCCTCGCAATGACCTCATTGGCATTCATGTTCGAACTGGTACCCGATCCGGTCTGAAACACGTCGATGGGAAACTGCTCGTCGTGAACGCCGGAAGCGACCTCCGCCGCCGCCGACGCAACCGCCTCGGCGATATCGGCGGCAAGCAGATCGAGGTCCCGGTTGACGCGCGCCGCGGATGCCTTGATCAGACCGAGGGCGCGAATAAATGACCGCGGCATGGCTAATCCGCTCACCGGAAAGTTGTCCACCGCCCGCTGAGTCTGGGCACCGTAGAGCGCGTCCGCAGGAACCCGCATCTCCCCCATGCTGTCCCTTTCCACGCGAGATTTGCGACTCACTCGATGGCCCTCCCGTAAAGCCGCATCCGTTCAAGCTTCAGCTGCGTTTGCACATTCGACCGCCTGCAGGCGGCGCAAAACCGCCCGTCATGCTAGATTAAATGCTCGAGGTTCGACATTAGAATACTCAATGCGTTACCCGATCTACAGCCGCGTCCGCCGTCTTCGGACCGCAGTTCTTGCCGCCACGCTGACTGCTCTCACCGCGGCCCCGATTTCTGCATCCAACGCCGATGTGCAGGCGGGCATCGACGCCGCTCGGAGCGGAAACTTCAACATGGCACACACCGAGTTTCTGCGCGAGGCAAAGCTGGGAAATCCCCATGCCCAGGCGCTTCCGGGCGAGCTTTACCACATGGGACGCGGCGTGGAGCAAAGCTACGCGCAGGCGGCAAGCTGGTATCACCAGGCTGCCGCCCGCGGACACGTTGCCGCCCAGTACATCCTGGGTGACTACGACCGCCGCGGGCTGGGCGTCGAGCGCGACGTGTCGCAGGCGTTTCAGTGGTACCAGCGGGCGGCGGATCAAAATCTCGCTCCGGCCCAGTATGCCGTTGCCATCCGCTATCGGGACGGCATCGGCGTGGAGGCGGACCAGGAGGCCGCCACGACCTGGCTCGAGAAGGCCGCGCGCCAGGGATTGTCGCCGGCGCAGATCAACCTGGGTATTCGCTACCGGCGTGGAAATCACGTGCCAAGGGACAAGATCCTGGCCTGCGCGTGGATGCGAAGGGCAGCCGGTCAGGGGGATATGAGCACGGTGCAAACCCTGAAGGAGTTAAAAAACGGCATCTCGGAAAAAGACGTGCCGAGCGCAAGGGATCTTTCCCTGACCCTGAACTGAGCCGAGTCAACGGAAGCGACGCGCTGCAGATATTTGAAGCTTACCGACTCAAGAGGAGACAAGCATGGATGAAAAAACCCGCACCGAAATCGAAGCCGCGGCGTTTCGCCGTCTGTTGGAGCATTTCAGAAAACGCACAGATGTTCAGAACATCGATCTGATGAATCTGGCCGGTTTCTGCAGGAATTGCTGCTCCAAGTGGTACCGTGCGGCGGCCGAGGAACGTGGAATCGAAATGAGCTACGATGAAGCGCGCGAAATCGTCTACGGCATGCCATATCAGGAGTGGAAAGAAAGATATCAAAGCGAGGCAACCGCAGAGCAGCGCGCCGCATTTGATGCGGCGCACGACAAGCACTGAAATGCGCATGGAGAACAGATAAAAGCATGGACCTGACCGCGCTTACCGCCATTTCACCGGTGGACGGACGTTACGGCGAGAAAACGGCCGAGCTGCGGGCCGTGTTCAGCGAATACGGCCTCATTCGCCACAGGGTTCTTGTCGAGGTGCGCTGGCTGGAAGCGCTGTCGGATAATACATCGATAGAGGAAGTGCCGGCGCTTGACCAGCGCGCTCGCGATCGGCTGGACGAGATTGTCGACAACTTCGACGAGTCCGATGCGCTGCGCGTTAAGGAAATCGAGAAGACCACGAACCACGACGTCAAGGCGGTGGAATACTTCCTGCGGGAATCCTTCGGCGACATCGCGTCTTTACAGGACATTGCGGGATTTCTCCACTTTGCCTGCACCTCAGAGGACATCAACAATCTGGCCTACGCGCTGATGCTCGCCGACGCCCGCACCCGCTGCATGCTGCCCGCCATGGACGAGATCATCGAAACGATCCGTGATCTGGCCCATCGCTACGCGTCCTGCGCCATGCTGTCGCACACCCACGGCCAGGCGGCTTCGCCCACGACCGTCGGCAAGGAGCTTGCCGTGTTCGCGCATCGGCTCAAGCGCCAGCGCGCGTCGTTCGAATCAGTCGCTTTGTGCGGAAAGTTGAACGGCGCGACCGGCACCTACAGCGCGCACCTGGCCGCCTATCCGGATCTGGACTGGCCCGATATTTCCCGCCGCTTCGTAAGCGCCCTTGGACTGGAGTGGAACCCCTATACCACCCAGATCGAGCCCCACGACTACATGGCGGAGCTGTTCCACGCGCTGATTCGCTTCAACACCGTGCTGCTGGATCTTTGTCGCGACAGCTGGGCCTACATTTCCCGCGGGGTGTTCAAGCAAAAAGTGGCGGAAGGTGAGGTGGGCTCTTCCACCATGCCCCACAAGGTCAATCCCATTGACTTCGAAAATGCCGAAGGAAACCTGGGCCTGGCAAACGCCATTCTCGAACATCTTGCCGGCAAGCTTCCGGTGTCGCGACTGCAGCGAGATCTCACGGATTCCACCGCGCTGCGGAACTTGGGCGTCGGCGCCGCGCATTCGCTGATCGCATACCAGGCCTGCCTTAGAGGCCTCTCACGCGTCGACGTGGACGAAGATGCGCTGGCGGCGGAGCTCGACAATGCCTGGGCAGTTCTCGCCGAACCGATTCAAACGATCATGCGCCGCTACGGTCAAGAGAACCCCTACGAGCAGCTCAAGGCGCTCACCCGGGGGCGCGACATCGATAAGAAGGCGATCGAGGACTTCGTCGGCAAGCTCGATATCCCCGAGGCGGAAAGGAAAAGGCTGCTCGCGATGACTCCAGCGAGCTATATCGGCATCGCCGACAGCCTGGGCGAAGACATTTGATCGCTGGGATGGCGGATCTCGAATTTGGTGACCTCAAGCTTGGAGAGGACAAGGAGCCTGTAAGCGTCGAATCCGGCGCCGAGGTTCGGAATGCCAGCGTTTCGCTGGTGGCTCAAAGCCGCCGTACCGTTGAAATCGTGAGCCGCCACCTTGATCCGCCGGTCTACGACAGTTCCGAGTTCGTCGACGCGCTGCGCCGCTTTATCCTCGATTCGAGCCGCTCCCGGGTCCATATTATCGTCATGGACTCGAGGCCGATTCTCGCCAGCGGTCACCGGCTGCTGAATCTGGCGCAACACCTCAGCAGTTTCGTCGAGATCCGCAGGCCGGGCGCCAAGCACGCAGATTACAACTGCGCCTTCATGCTCGCTGATCGAACCGGCAGCGTCTTCCGCCCGCTCGCCGATCGCTTCGACGGGATAGTGAACTTCGGCGATCGGCGCGCAGCGTTGGAACTCGGCGAGATCTTCGAAGAGATCTGGACCCATGCCGAGCCCGATCCCAATCTGCGCCGACTGCGCATCTGAGAAAAAACACATGCCCGCCATCATTCCCCGACTCGTAGTCCTGCTCGCGTTTTCGACCGCCCTGCTCGCCGCGGAACGAATGGTCACCGAAGTCATCTCCATCGGCTACCGCGATGCTCGCGAGGTGGCCACTATGCTGAAACCCATGGTGCCGCCGCCCGGCACCGTGACCAGCCTGTCCGATAAGCTCATCGTCAAGACCACTCCGGCCAATCTGCGCGAAATCAAACAGCTGCTGCAGACCATCGACAAAGCGCCTGTGAACCTGATGGTCAGCGTCAAACACGTCCTCGACGAAGAGGTGCGACGCGATCTGGCCGAGGTCTTCGCCGAAGCCAAAAGCGGTGACTCGGAAATCTCGGCCGGCAGCGCGCCTCGAGATCGGCGCTGCCTGTCGGCGTCTGCGGCCGCTGGCGAATCGTCGGCGCGGGTTCGTGTCCTCGGTCAAGAACGCGCCGCGAAATCCGAGGCGGCGCAACAGATCCGGGTGCTGGAAGGAAAGACGGCCTTCATCGCGACCGGAGAGTCGAAGCCCTTCCAGCAGCGCAGTGCCGTTGCGCAGGGCGGCCGAGTCATCGTTCAGGAGAGCGTGGAGTACGTCGCCGCCGACAGCGGCTTTTTCGTCCGCCCGAGGATCTCGGGGGATCGCGTCATTCTCGAAATCATCCCCACTCATAATCGGTTCGACGGCGCCCGCATCGAGAGCCGCGAGACCCGCACCACACTCTCGGGGCGCCTGGGACATTGGATGGAAATCTCCGCGGCGTCACAGTCCGGCAGCCGGATTCGCAACGGCATCGGCCGCAGCGAAGAGCGCAGGCAAAGCGCCAGCTACACGGTTTATTTGA
>DATIPL010000469.1:0-1695 GCA_035471965.1 Gammaproteobacteria bacterium | reverse complement strand
CATCATCGGCCTCACCAAGGTGGTGGCGCTGGAAGGCGCTGAGGCCGGCGTCACCTGCAACGCCGTTTGCCCGGGCTATGTCTGGACGCCGCTGGTCGAAAAGCAGATCGACGACCAGGCGAAAGCCCACGGCATTTCCCGTGAAAAGGTGGTCCGTGACGTGCTCCTGAGCAAGCAGCCGAACAAGCGTTTCGCCACGGTGGAAGAGCTGGGCGCGATATCGGTCTTTTTGTGCTCCGACGCGGCGGCTTCCATCACCGGTACTTCCATCGCCGTCGACGGCGGCTGGACCGCGCAATAGAGCGCCAGAGGACAAGGCCCATGAGCGAGCTATTCACTACTGGACAGGGCGCGCGCCACGCGCGCGCGCCGCGAACCCCGGACTCCGAAGCCGAGACGCCCCGAGCGGCGGTTCGGCGCAAGCCTTCCGTTTCTCCGCCAACGGAAGTGAAATTCGTCAATCTGGCGCTCCAGGGCGGTGGCGCCCACGGTGCTTTTGCCTGGGGCGTGCTGGATCGACTGCTGGAAAAAGGCAGCCTGGGCTTCGAGGGCATCACCGCCACCAGCGCCGGGGCCATGAACGCAACGGTGCTCGCCTACGGCCTGCACGAAGGCGGCCCCGACGGTGCGCGGGAAGCGCTGGCCAACTTCTGGCGCCGCATCGCCCACGTGGCCAGCCTGGGTCCGCTGCAGCCTTCGCTGATGGATAGGCTGCTGCACAACCACGAGCTCACCTATACGCCGGCGTTCGTGATGCTCGATTTGATGTCTCGGTTATTCTCTCCTTACCAGCTCAACCCGACCAACTACAACCCGCTGCGCGGAATTCTCGAAGAAGTCGTGGACTTCGGACGTTTGCGCGACTGCCGCGCGGTAAGACTGTTTCTCTCGGCGACCAACGTGCGTACCGGTAAGGTCAGGATCTTCCGTAATCAGGACATCACGCCGGATGCGGTGATGGCGTCCGCGTGCCTGCCGCTCATGTTCCAGGCCGTGGAGATCGACGGCGAGGCGTACTGGGACGGCGGCTACATGGGCAACCCCGCCCTGTATCCGCTGATCTATCACTGCGAGTCCAGAGACGTGG
This sequence comes from Gammaproteobacteria bacterium, assembly GCA_035471965.1. Taxonomy (GTDB): domain Bacteria; phylum Pseudomonadota; class Gammaproteobacteria; order HK1; family HK1; genus CAMYJH01. The sequence goes on along the minus strand of DATIPL010000469.1, from coordinate 608 downwards.
TCATCGTTCACATCAATCCGCTCTGCCGGCCGGAAATCCCGACCAGCGCCCACGAGATCATGAGCCGCATCAACGAAATCTCTTTCAACTCGTCGCTGATGCGCGAGATGCGCGCAATCCACTTTGTCACCAAGCTCATCGACGAGGGCAAGCTGGTGGAAAACGGCATGAAGAAGATGCTGATCCACTCCATCGCCGCCGACGACGTCATGCAGGGCCTGAACGCGACGTCGAAGCTGAACGCGGACTGGGAGTTCCTGACGCACCTGCGTGATCTCGGCCGCGAACGGGCGGACGAGTGGCTGGAAAGCACCTTCGAGCGCCTCAACCGCGAGACCACCATCGACTTCGAAACCTATCTCTGACCGCGGGCGCATCACGCCCCCGCATCGCCTCTCTCCTCCGACCCCTCTTTATCCGGCCGCCCCCCCGGCCGGTTTCTTTTTCTCGCTCACGCTGACTTCCATTCGCGGACGGCATGAAGGCGACAAACACGCGGCATTTCAAAAAAAGCCCCGGCGGGAACAGACTTCTTGCCACTGCCGAAACGCCCTTCGGGCGCCACTGGTAGCGAACTCAGACTCATCAACTGAAACGTTTAGACAGGA
>DATIPL010000468.1:0-6046 GCA_035471965.1 Gammaproteobacteria bacterium | reverse complement strand
GCCTGGGCGGCGCATTTCACTTCAACCCGCAGCTCTCGCTGCGCGGGGAATGGGAGCGTTTCGATGTCGACGGTGATGATGTCGACTTCTTCTCCGCCAGCATCCTCTATAATTTCTGACCCGGTTCTTCGGCTCAGGGAGCCGCCGTTCGGCGGCTCCTTTCTTTTCCAGTCCCGATTCCGCGCCGAAGGCATTGCCTGGTGGCGTTACAGTCCGCCCGGGTCGCATTCCGGCGGCAGGCAAACGCTATGGGTCATGCATGACTTTGTTCACCGCGCGGTGCCAGCCGTCCACCAGGACTTTGCGAACCTCGGCGGCAATTTCGGGCGTGAACCGCCGCTCCAGCCGCCAGCCGTCGGAAATGTCCTCCAGCGAGCTGAAGATCCCGGCACCGAGGCCTGCCAGATACGCGGCGCCCAAAGCGGTGGTCTCGGTAACCCGCGGGCGATCGACGCTCAGGCCCGTGACGTCCGCGAGAAACTGCATCGCCCAGTTGTTGACCACCATGCCGCCATCCACGCGCAGGGTTTCCAAGGCGCCGCCGGAGTCGCTGCGCATGGCGTCGACGAGATCCAGGGTCTGGTAGCACACGGATTCCAGAGCGGCTCTCGCCAGCTCTGCGCGGCCGGAGTCCCTCGTCAGCCCGAACAGCGCGCCGCGGGCGTCGGGGTTCCAGTACGGCGCCCCGAGCCCGGTGAAAGCCGGGACCAGATAGACGCCGCGGTTGGATTCGAGCGAAGCGGCCAGAGACTCTGTTTCCGATGCGGACTCGATCATCCCGAGTCCGTCCCGCAGCCACTGCACCGCGGCGCCGGCGATGAAGATGGATCCTTCCAGCGCGTAGCTCACGCGCCCGTCGATACGGTAGGCAACCGTCGTCAGCATGCGGTTGTTCGACGCGACCGCGACTTCTCCGGTATTCAGTAGCACGAAACAGCCGGTACCGTAGGTGCTTTTGATCATGCCGGGTGAAAAACAGGCCTGGCCGATGGCGGCGGCCTGCTGATCGCCTGCGATGCCGGTGATTCGGATGGTTTTGCCGAGCAGAGCTCCGTCGCACTCACCGTAGGCACCGGCGGAGTCCTTCACTTCCGGCATCAGCGCCCGGGGCACCCGGAAGCGATCCAGCAGCGCGTCGTCCCATTTCTGCTGGTGAATGTTGAACAGCAGCGTGCGCGACGCGTTGGTGGCATCGGTGGCGTGCACCCGACCGCCGGTCAGGCGCCAGAGGAGGAAACAGTCGGTGGTTCCGAAGGCGAGGCGGCCGCTTTCGGCGGCGTCCCGGGCGCCGTCCACGTGGTCGAGGATCCAGGCGATCTTGGTGGCGGAAAAGTAAGGGTCCAGCAGCAGCCCGGTACCGGCGGTCACCTCCGATTCGGCACCGCTCTCCTTGAGCTCGCGGCACACGTCAGCCGTGCGCCTGTCCTGCCAGACGATCGCCCTGTGGATCGGTTTTCCGCTTCGCCGATCCCAGATGACGGCGGTTTCCCGCTGATTGGTGATTCCGATGCAGGCGACGTCGCCCGCCTTTTCCGCGTCGACCTTTTTCAGCGCCTCTCGGCAAACACCAAGCGTCGTCTTCCAGATCTCTTCCGCGTCGTGCTCGACCCAGCCGTCCCTGGGGTAGTGCTGGGTGAACTCCTGCTGCGCCACCGCCCGCGGTGCGCCCGCGCGGTCGAACACCATGGCGCGGGTGCTGGTGGTGCCCTGGTCGATGGCGAGTATGAGAGGGCTCATCTTCGCTGGTACTGCCTTGCGCCGAACATGATCTCGCGCGCCTCGTCGCTGATCGGGCCGGCGCGCCTGCGATCCGCCAGAACCTCGACACCCCGCTTCACCGCCGGGCGCTCCGCAATCGATTCGAACCAGCGTTTCACGCAGGGGTACTCGTTCAGATCGACGCCCTGGCGTTCGTGGCTCCGCAGCCAGGGAAAGGTCGCGATATCGGCAATGGAATACTCGTCGGCGAGGAATTCGTGCTGCCTCAGGTGCACGTCGAGCACGTTATACAGCCGGTTGGCCTCATTGGTGTAACGGTCGATGGCGTAAGGGATCTTCTCCGGCGCATAGGCGCGAAAATGATGCGCCTGTCCGAGGAGCGGTCCGATGCCGCCCATCTGGAACATGAGCCACTGGATCACGCGGTAGCGTGCCCGGATTTCGCGGGGCATGAACTTCCCGGTTTTTTCCGCAAGGTACATCAGGATGGCGCCGGATTCGAAAACGGGGTAGGGCTTGCCGCCGGGGCCGTCGAGGTCGACTATCGCCGGCATCTTGTTGTTGGGACTGATGTTCAAAAATTCCGGCTCGAACTGGTCGCCGGCGGAAATGTCGATGGGATGGATCGCATATTCGAGTCCCGTCTCCTCCAGCATGATGTGGATCTTGTGGCCGTTGGGCGTGGGCCAGGTGTAGAGGTCGATCATTTGTTTTCCCTTTGGCTGCAAGTGTTCTTCCGCGGCAGGCTTCCCGGGCGCGGAGTGAACAGGATACGCCTGCCGCGGCAGGCGACCGGACGTCGTTTCAGAGCTCGCTCGCCCGCCAAAGATACCAGCTCGCCACCGAACGGTACGGGCGCCAGCGCTGACCCCGTCTCAACATCCGCCTGGCATCGGGCAGGGATTTGCCGCCGAAGGTATGCATGAATCCCCTGCGCACGCCGAGGTCGTCGACCGGCAGGACGTCGGGACGCCCGAGATTGAATATCAGCAGCATCTCCACCGTCCACCGGCCGACACCCCGCACCTGGACCAGGCGATCGATGATCTCCTCGTCTTCCATTCGTTTGAGCCGCAATCGTGTCGGCACGGTGCCCTGGACGCAATGCTTTGCCAGATCGCGAACCGCACGCACTTTTCCGCGGGAGAGGCCGGCGTCCCGCAGGGATTCTTCAGACAGCGTCAGCAAACGCTTGGCGCTGGGGCGCTTGCCCGGAAAAAGCGCCCGCAGCCGCGCATGAATGCTGCCGGCCGCTTTTCCTGAAAGCTGCTGATAGACAATGGATCTGAGCAGAGCCTGAAAAGGCGTCATCGCGCTCTGGTCGCGCAGGCGGTAGGGACCGATGCGGTCGATCATCCGCCCGAGCTTTGGGTCGGCGCCCTTCAAAGCCGAAACTGCGATTTTCGGATCGTACGTGTAGCCCACTTGTTTCGAAGGTCGAATATCGAATGTCGAATATCGGAAACGATCCGAAGCCCGATATTCGATACTCGACATTCGATTTCCCCCCTATCTCGACTTTTTCCTCTTCATCTCCCGCTGTCTCAGCTCGATGCGGCGAATTTTTCCGGTGGTGGTCATGGGAAGCTCGTCGATGAACTCGATTTCCCGTGGATATTCGTAGGCGGCGAGACGCGTGCGCACGCTCTGCTGGATGTCAGCCACCAGCGCCGGCGACGGCGCGTGCCCCCGGGTCAAGACGACGAAAGCCTTGATGATATTGCCGCGCAGCTCGTCCGGGCTGCCGACGACCGCGGCCTGGGCCACCGCCGGATGCTTCAGCAGGCAGTCTTCCACCTCGCCCGGCCCTACCCGGTGCCCGGCGCTGGAAATGACGTCGTCCTTTCGGCCGACGAACCACAAATACCCTTCTTCGTCCCGGTAGCCCACGTCGCCGGTACGGAACCAGTCGCCGACGAATTTTTCCCGTGTGGCTTCGTCGTTCCGCCAGTAGCCGAGAAACATGACCGGGTCGCCCCGCTTTGCCGCCAGCTCGCCCGCCTCGCCGTCGGGCACCGGCTCGCCGTTGTCGTCGATGACCTCGACCACGTGGCCCGGGTAGGGTCTGCCCATGGAGCCGGGCTTGAGTGGAAACATCTCGGCGCAGTTTCCCACCAGGTAGTTGAACTCGGTCTGTCCCCACATCTCGTTCACCGTGACCTCGAGTGCTTCCTTCGCCCAGCGCACCACCTCGACGCCCACCTGTTCCCCCGCGGACATGATGGAACGAATCTTCAGCTTGAAGCGGCGCTCCGCGTCGTCAACCTTCATCATCATCTTCAGCGCGGTGGGCGGTATGAACGCGTTTCTGACCGCGTACTTTTCCATCAAGGCGAACGCCTTCTCCGGGCTGAATTTGCCGCCGTCGTAGCCCAGCACGGGCACGCCGTAATAGAGCGAAGGCACCAGCCCGTCAAGAAGGCCTCCGGTCCACGCCCAGTCCGCCGGCGTCCACATGAGATCGCCGGGCTGCGGGAAGAAGTTCTGGGACAGCTCGAATCCCGTCAGGTTGCCCAGCAGGCCGCGGTGGGCCACCAGGGCCCCCTTTGGCGGTCCGGTGGTGCCGGAGGTGTAGATGAGGATCGCGGGGTCGTCGCTTGCCGTCTTCTCCGGGGAGAAGGTCTCTTTCGCCCGCTCGAGCAGCGACCAGAACTCGGTTTCCTCCGGGCCGTCGCGGCAGACGAGGACGGTTTCCAGCGCCGGCGCCTCGTCGCGGATGGAAGCAATGGTCTTTGCGCGGCCGGCATCCGTGATCACCACCTTGGCGCCGCTGTTGGAAAGCCGGTAGGAAAGCGCGTCGCGCCCGAAGAGCACGGAAAGCGGAAGCGCGATTGCCCCGAGCTTGTAGACAGCAATGTGCGCGATGACCGTTTCGGCCCGCTGCGGCAGAACGATTCCGACGCGGTCCCCTTTGCGCACGCCGACGTCGCGGAGCGCGTTGGCAAAACGATCCGAAAGTGACTTGAGCTCACCGAAGCTCACGCGTGTCTCTTCGCCCGCGGCGTTCTCCAGAAACAACGCCGTCTGCTTCGCGCGAGCGCTGTGCTTGTCGCAGATCTCGACGCCGATATTGAAATCCCGAGGAACGTTCCAGCGAAACGCGCCGTAGACCTCGTCGTAGCTGCGGTTGTCTTTATCGAACAGGCGCATGGCGTGAGTCACGGGCCCCGGAGTGCTGCCGCGTTGAACGGCTTTAGCCGCGAGAGGCGGATAGTATAGGATGGGGAGGCAAGCGATTCACCGATACAGAAAGGAGAAAGCCACATGGAGTCATTCAAGGCCTTCCGCGTTCACGAGGAGAACGGCAAGACGCATGCGCGGCTGGAAAACATCACCCTGGATGCGCTGTCGGAGGGCGACGTGGTCATCCGTTCGGTGTGGTCGGACGTGAACTACAAGGACGCGCTTGCGGCTACGGGCAAGGGGAAGATCATGCGGCGTTTTCCCATGGTCGGTGGAATCGATGTGGCCGGGTACGTGCATTCGTCTTCAGACGACCGCTACAAGGAAGGTGACGCGGTGCTCGTGACCGGGTTCGGACTGAGCGAAAATCACGACGGTGGTTACGCCGAATACACCCGCGTCCCGGGCGACTGGGTGGTGCCTCTGCCGGACGGTTTGAGCCTGTACGAGTCCATGGCGCTCGGCACCGCCGGTTTTACCGCTGCGCTCGCCGTCGATCGAATGCAGCACAACGGCCAGACCCCCGACAAGGGCCCCATCCTGGTCAACGGCGCCACCGGCGGCGTAGGCAGTTTTGCCATCGACATGTTTGCCGGCTTGGGCTTTGAAGTGACCGCGTTCACCGGGAAGCGCGACCAGGACGACTACCTGAAAAATCTCGGCGCCAGCGGCCTGGTCTACCGCGGAGAGGTGGAAATGGGCTCGGCGCCGCTGGAAAAGGCGCTTTGGGGCGGAGCGGTGGACAGCGTCGGCGGCGAGGAACTCGCCTGGCTCACGCGCACGGTCCGACCCGAGGGCAACATCGCGTCCATTGGTCTTGCCGGCGGTTTCAAGCTCAATACGACGGTAATGCCTTTCATTCTGCGCGGCGTCAACCTTCTCGGAATCAATTCGGTGTTCGTTCCGCGGGAAAAGCGCGACTCGGTGTGGAAGCGCTTGGGGAAAGATTTGAAGCCCAGGCACCTCGAGGACATCGTCACTCGCCAGGTGGCGCTGGACAAACTGCCTCAAGTGTTCGACGCCTACATCGAGGGCAAAGTCGCGGGGCGCACGGTGGTCAGGATATCGGACGAATGAGCGTGCCGGTTCGTACCCCGGCGCGTGCCGGTGGCTGAATGGAGGCTTCCGGCTGTCCGCTGATCCT
>DATIPL010000467.1:0-2379 GCA_035471965.1 Gammaproteobacteria bacterium | reverse complement strand
TACTGGATCACCCATTCAACAAGTGCGGCATTGAGATCGCCGGTAACCATCTGCGTTTCCCGCGTTGCGTCGCGGGGAGACGGGCCCTGGTATGGATCGCTGGCTCCCGGCGTTGTGAACCCGAACTCCTGCTTGAGCTGCCGTTTGACAGGCACGATCGTCGTGGCGTCGATCCCGAGCGGTAGCTTGAAATGCAGGCCCGGCGGGACCTCCTTGAGGTATTTCCCGAAGCGCTGCACGACGGCGACGGAGTCGCTCGGCACCGTGTAATAGGCGGACCATGCGCCCCAGGCGATAAGCGCCAGGACGGCGATGGTGACGATTGTGCGCGGGCCGCCGCTCGGCATCATTCGCTTGAGATGATCCTGCCCCTGCCGGACCATGTCCTCCAATTCGGCGCCGGGTTTGCCGCCGCTCCAGGGACTGCCCCGACCGCCGTCATCATTCTGATTTGACATGGGAGAGATTCCTTTGAGGCAGACGTGAAACCAAATCACGAATGTAAGCTTCCGATACGCCGTCCGAGCGCATGAGCAGTCGGATTGTCGGGTCGAGCAGCATCTCGTCGAGGCCCGGTTCGGTCGACGCCACAGCAGGGCTCCAATTCCTCAACAGGGCGACCTCCAGTGCCTGCCAGGGAGTCGTCAAGGTCTGCGAATGTCCTGGACTACCGGACGTCGAATTCAGATGGATGGGGAGCGATGTCCGCAGACAATCGGGGAGGATCATGCCGTCGAGGACATCATTCTCCGATTCCACGCTGTACACGCCGGCCGGCAGCACCTTCTCGAGTTTGTCCAATTGGGAGGGGCGCGCGAACGTCACGGCCGTGTTCCTTGTTTGCGTGTGTGCATGCGGCATCTCCAGATGAATGTGTCAGCTCGAGTATTCGCCGAGTGGCGGAATGACACGCCGTTCGCTTCCGCTGTCGTGGTGTCGAATGTTGCGCATCTCGCGCGCAGGGGCACCGATCTCCGACGACGGCGCGGAGGCCCGCTAATGGGGACGAACGCTCATCCCTTCGCCTTCGGCACGATCCATCGCTTGACAATCGATTTCGGCCTCGTGCGCGTCCGGTGTTCCCTTGGATGGCTTTCGAACGGGCGCCGGTTCTGCGGGGACTGTGCTTGAGGCCGCGTCGCGCTTCAGGGCCGCATCCAGTTCGTTGGGATCGATTGTCAAGGATTGCGAAAGTCCCCGACGGCTCGACTTTGCGGGCAGGTATATCAGGGTCAGACTCCTTCGATATGCGGGAAATGACAGTCCTTCCAGAAGTTCCTCGTCGGTTTCCACATCGTAGGTGCCTGGGGGCAAGATCTCGTCGACATCACCGAGAACGAAGGGGTTCACAAAGGTCACGGACTTTTTTATCGTGCGTACAGTCATTTGGATATCTCCAGCCAGCGACGACTCCGATAGTCGGGAAAGACGGAGGGGGATCGCCCCCTCCGTTTCGGTTCCTACGACTTCTGCGCAGGCGCGGCTTCGTCCTGTTTCTTGGCGGGCTGTGCCGCTGGCTCGCTGCCGGCCGGCGCGGTCTTCGTCTTGTCGTCCGGCTTGTCGTTGCTCGGAGTCGCCTGCGAAACAGAAATATTTTTGAAAGACATGGGAACCCCTTTTGGGTGGAGCAGGCAATGATTTGCCGCTGAATACTATATAGGGTCGATAATGCGATTTTACAAATATTGGATTCTCCAGAGAAAAACGAAAATAAATATTTCGGCGGCGGAATCAACATGTGGTATTTGGCAGACGGAGTTCGGATTCGATCGGGGAGAAAAAATGTGAAATTGCTCGGGTGATTGGGTGGGCGGAAAAGCCGGATGACCGCCATTTCCGTGCCCCTGAGACCGCTGTCCCTACCGAAAATTACATCCGGACGTATGAATGGTGCAAACCACTAAGGTGAGGTATGGAGTTAATGCGGCCTTCCCGCAGGATTGGCCGTGCAAGAGGCGTATCCTTGTCCAACGACAAATGAGCCCGAGTGCGATTGTAGTAGTCGGCATACGCGCGCAGCACTCGGCGCAGATGTACCTCGCCGAAGATGATCAGGTGGTCCAGGCATTCCCGCCGTATCGAGCCGATCAATCGCTCGACGTGCCCGTTTTGCTGTGGTGACCGGGCGGTCGTAGGTCGATCTCGGATTCCCATGGCTCCGAGGCGTCGCCTGAAGACCTGTCCGTAGGCGCCGTCGCGATCGCGAATGAGGTATCTGGGCGCGGTCTCCCACGGAAAGGCCTCGGAGATCTGCCGGGCGGTCCAGTCGGCCGTCGGATGAGCGGTGACAGCGACATGAACCATCCGACGCCGGTCATGGCACAAGATGACAAGGCCGAACAGCAGTTTGAACGCCACGGTAGGAACCACGAAGAAATC
>DATIPL010000466.1:0-4757 GCA_035471965.1 Gammaproteobacteria bacterium | reverse complement strand
TCATGACCGGTTCCGAGGGAATGCTCGGCGTGATCGTGGAGGTTACGGTGAAGCTGCTGCCCAAGCCCGAGTGCGCCAAGGTGATCCTGGCAGCCTTCGACGATGTGGAAAAGGCGGGCGCAGCGGTGGGGCGCATCATCGCCGACGGCATCATTCCCGGCGGTCTGGAAATGATGGACAACGCCGCCATCCGCGCCACCGACGACTTCGTCCAGGCGGGTTATCCCACCGACGCAGCCGCCATACTGCTGTGTGAGCTGGACGGCACCGAGCAGGAAGTGGCGGATCAGCTGGATCAGGTGCGTGCATTGCTCGACGACTGCGGGGCCACCGAGGTCAGGGCCGCCCGGGACGAGGACGAGCGCGCCCGCTTCTGGGCCGGACGAAAGGCGGCGTTTCCGGCCGTCGGCCGTATCGCAGCGGACTATTACTGCATGGATGGCACCATTCCGCGCCGCGAGCTGCCCAACGTGCTCGCGGGCATGGAGGCCATGTCCAAGGATTACGGGCTTCCCATCATGAACGTGTTTCACGCTGGCGATGGAAATCTGCACCCACTCATTCTTTATGACGCCAACGTGCCCGGAGAGATCGAGCGGGTCGAAGAGCTTGGCGGCAAGATCCTTCAACTCTGCATCGACGCCGGCGGCACCATCACCGGAGAGCACGGCGTCGGCATAGAGAAGATCAATCAGATGTGCGTGCAATTCAAGGCACCGGAGCTGCTGCAGTTTCATGCGGTCAAGCACGCCTTCGACGAGCACGAGCTGTTGAACCCGGGCAAGGCCGTTCCCACGCTGAATCGCTGCGCCGAATTCGGCGCCATGCACGTGCACAAAGGAAAGCTTCCGTTTCCGGACATCGAGCGGTTCTAGGGGTGAGCTTGACGCTGGCGCGTGCCACGCGCGTCACGTCCGCCCGAAAGCTCTTGTAAGTGACATGTTACAGGTGACATGTGACATGCAAGAGAAAATTCGACGCGTGACGGGTTACTGATGGCGCATTTCCGACGAGGACATACCTCTTACTTGTTACCTGTTACATGAACCTATCTCAAAATTAGCGAGCGCAGGCGAGACAAGGCAAAAACAGGCGAGAAAGCGGAGTTTACACGTCAGTAAATGAGCATTTCGAGCCTGTTTTTAACGCCGTATCGGCAAGCGCAGCAATTTTGAGATAGGTTCATGTCACGTGTTACTCATTCTCAGTTAGTAGTCACCAATCGCTTCTCAATGCCAGAATCCGCCGACATATCCTCCGCGCTCAAGCAACGCGTCGATTCCGCCATCGCCGATCGCACGCCGCTTGCAATCGTCGCCGGCGGAACAAAGCAGTTCATGGGGCGCCTGATCCAGGCGGAAGATTTCGATGTTTCCGGGCACCGCGGCGTGGTCAGCTACGAGGCTTCCGAGCTGGTGTTGACGGCGCGCGCGGGCACGCCTCTGAAAACCGTGGAATCCACGCTGGCGGAGAAAGGGCAAATGCTTGCCTTCGAACCGCCCCATTTCGGCGACGGCGCCACTCTCGGCGGCACGGTCTCCTGCGGACTGTCCGGTCCGCGGCGGCCTTATGCCGGAGGGACCCGCGACTTCGTTCTCGGGGTGACGCTCATCAACGGCAGAGGCGAGATTCTCAGGTTCGGGGGCGAGGTGATGAAGAACGTGGCCGGCTACGACGTCTCCCGGCTGGTGACGGGATCGCTGGGCACCCTCGGGGCGATCCTCGATATCTCGCTCAAGGTGCTGCCCATCCCCGCCGAGGACCTGACCCTGGCGTTCGAAATGGATCTCGCCGAAGCGATCCAGCAGATGAACCAGTGGGCCGCACGTCCGCTTCCCCTATCCGCTGCCTGCCACGACGGCGAGCGTTTGCGGGTGCGGCTTTCGGGCACCGCCGGCGGGGTGAAGACGGCGGCAGGGCGCATCGGCGGCGAGCGCCAGGACGGCGAAGATTTCTGGCGCAATCTGCGCGAGCAGCGACTGGAGTTCTTCAGCGGCGAAGGGCCGCTTTGGCGGCTGTCGGTGCCCCCGGCGGCGCCGCCGCTGGCGCTTCCGGGTCAAACCCTGGTGGACTGGGGAGGCGCCTTGCGCTGGCTGAAAGGCGACGCCGACAGCGACAGTATCCGCTCGGTGGTGTCCAACGCCGGCGGCCACGCCACATTGTTCAAGGGCGGCGATCGCACGGGGCAGGTTTTCCACCCGTTGCCGCCGAAGCTCCTCGACATTCACCGCCGACTCAAGAACGCATTCGATCCCGACCGCATTTTCAATCCGGGAAGGATGTACGAGGGAGTATGACGAAAGGCTACACGAGGCGTAGCGTTGATCGACTTTGCGGAATCGGGAGTAAGTGATTGGTGATTCGTGATTGGTGATTAGCAGCGGACTGCCCGCATCAGACGAGACGTAGACTCCCACGCCACTAATCACTAATCACTGACACCAAGAATCATTAACCAACGGGCCTGAGCGTCGACGCCATAACCATCATCCAGCACCCATCATGCAAACCAACCTCGCCGCATTCATCAAAGACACCCCCGAGGGGCAGGAAGCCGACGGCATCCTGCGCAAATGCGTGCATTGCGGTTTTTGCACCGCGACCTGTCCGACTTACCAGCTTCTCGGTGACGAGCTGGACTCCCCCAGGGGCCGCATCTACCTGATCAAGCAGGTGCTCGAAGGCAGTGAGCCGACGAAAAAAACCCAGCTGCACCTGGATCGCTGCCTGACCTGCCGCGCCTGTGAAACCACCTGCCCATCCGGCGTTCGCTACGGCCGCCTGGCGGATATCGGCCGAGAACTGGTGGATGCACGGGTCAGACGCTCACTGCTGGCTGCGGTCGCGCGCCGCGCGCTTCGATTCGTTCTGCCCCACCGTTCGCGCTTCACTCCGCTGTTGAGACTCGGCCAGGCCGTGCGTCCTCTCCTCCCCGGCCCGATCAGACTCAAGGTGCCTCCGAAACAGCGCCCGAGGCACTGGCCCGTTTCGCGTCATCGACGGCGAGTCCTGGTGCTTGACGGATGCGTCCAGCCGGCGATTGCGCCCGACATCAACGCCGCGGCCGCGGTGGTGCTGGATCGCGTCGGTATTTCCCTCGTCAGTGTCCCCGGCCAGACCTGCTGCGGCGCGGTCAGCCATCATCTCACTGCCCACGAGGAGGGACTCGACTTCATGCGACGGAACGTCGACGCCTGGTGGCCGCACGTCGAGGCCGGCGCCGAAGCCATCGTGAGCACGGCGAGCGCATGCACCGCCATGATCAAGGAATACGTCGACCTGCTGGCCCACGATCCCCGGTACGCGAAAAAAGCCGCCCGCATCTCGCAAATGACGCGGGATCTTTCCCAGCTTCTCGCCGCCGAGGACCGATCTGCGATTCGCTCGAGAAACGAAGCACGAATCGCCTTTCATTCGCCCTGCACGCTTCAGCACGGGCAAAAGCTGCCTCGGGTTGTGGAGGGCATACTCACCGACGCCGGCTTCGATCTCGCCCCGGTGCCCGACGCGCATCTTTGCTGCGGATCCGCGGGCACCTATTCCATACTGCAGCCCGATCTCTCCAAGCGGTTGCTCAGGGACAAACTGGCCGCGCTGGAAAGCGGCGATCCCCAGATAATCGCTACCGCGAATATCGGCTGTCTCGCCCACCTGCAGTCGGGCGCTTCGCTCCCGGTCGTGCACTGGATCCAGCTGCTCGCCGAGGCGGATCAAAACGCCCGCGGATGAAGCTGCGTTGAAAATCCGGCCGCGACGCTCGGTGCTGTTCATGCCCGGGTCCAATGCCCGGGCCCTGGAGAAAGCCCGCACTCTGCCCGCCGATGCCGTGGTCTTCGATCTGGAAGACGCGGTCGCCCCTGAAGCCAAAGCCGACGCGCGCCGTCGGGTGGCGGACAGCCTCGGCCGCGGAGGCTACGGGCCGCGGGAAGTCGTGGTCCGAATCAACGACCTGAACACGTCCTGGGGCGACGATGACCTGGTCACGCTGGCGCCGCTGGAGTTCGACGGTGTGCTGTTGCCCAAGGTCGATTCCGCGGAACAGGTACGCGCTGCGGTCGACATGCTGGATGCCTGCGGCGGCAACCACCACAACCTGTGGGTGATGATCGAGACGCCCGCAGGGGTGCTGCGCGCCGGCGAAATTGCCGCAGCCAGCAGGAAGCTTGCGTGCATGGTGATGGGCACCTCGGATTTGTCCAAGGAGATGCGCGTACCCGCGGAGGACGAGCGGCTCGGCCTGATCGCGCCGCTCTCCTGGTGCGTCACCGTGGCCCGGGCTTTTGCCGTCGACATACTCGACGGCGTGCAGCTCGACCTCGACGACGAAGCGGGTTATCGCCAGGTATGCGAGCAGGGGCGCCGGCTCGGGTTCGACGGCAAGACATTGATTCATCCAAAACAGATCGCCGCTGCCAACGAAATTTTCTCGCCCGCGGCCGACGAGGTGGAAAACGCCCGCGAGATCATCGACGCCTGGGACCACACCCGCAGCGAAGGACAGGGAATCACCGTCGTCCGCGGGCGTCTGGTCGAGACGCTGCACGTGGAGCAAGCGAAACGCACTCTGGCGCTGGTGGAGGCAATCCGGGAGTTTGAGAAAGCGAGTTAGGAAATCGGATTTGAAGTTCGTTTCCGGCGGACGCGTGCGACTCGGCAAGCCGTCACTCCGGCGAAAGTGGGCACGACAAAAGGGAGGTTGTTCGCAGGGCGCAGCCTAAAGAATCCGATGCCCGGAGTAGACGTTGACGCTCACGAGG
>DATIPL010000465.1:0-3205 GCA_035471965.1 Gammaproteobacteria bacterium | reverse complement strand
GCCGGCTCCACTCGCGGCGATACTCCGCAGATCCTGAGTGCGGCCGTCAGACTGCTCCAGATCGGACAGCTTTCGCGCGCGCGACCGCTCTTCGAGCAGGTGCTCGAACGGGAGCCGCATAATGCCGACGCGCTTCAGTTCTTCGGTCTTTTCTGCTTCCAGTCCGGAGAGGTGGAGCGCGCCCGTGAATTCATCCAACGCGCTATCTCCGAGAATCCGCGCGTGGCGCCGTACCACGACAATCTCGGCAAGGTGCTCGAGCATCAGGGTGAGTTGGACAAGGCGCTCGACGCGTATACCAGGGCACTCGAGCTCGAACCCGGAGTGGCGGATCGAGAGTTCAATATGGGCGTCGTGCTTCAGCGCATGGGACGCCTGGCGGATGCGGAACGCCATTTGAACAACGCCATCAGCCAGGATCCGAACGACGCTGATTATCACTACAACCTGGGATACGTTTTGAAAGCTCAGGGGAGTTATCGCGAGGCGGTGGCGGCTTACCGAAGTGCTCTCGCTCTGAGTCCGCGATCTGCAAAGATTAAGAATAATCTGGGTAATGCCCTGCTTCTAGACGGAGACGCTCCTGCTGCGGTAGAGATGCTTCGGGAAGCGGTTTCGCGGAGTCCGGGGAACGCGCGCTTTCACAACAATCTCGGCAACGCGCTGCGTGAGCTCGGCGAGATCGATGACGCGGTCAGGAGTTATCGGCGGGCGCTCGAAATCGATTCCTCCCTGAATGATGCTCATCGTAATTTGGGCAATGCCCTGTTGCTATCGGGACGCCTCGAGGAGGCCGCACGCGCGTTTCTTCGGGCGTGGATCCTTTCACCGGAATCGCATGAATTTCGCCGCGGATTTGCCGCGGCTGTGCGTCATGTCAACCTCCACACCCATGAGCCCGCGACCGAGGCGGCCATTCAGTCGTGCATGGGAGCGGAAGACATCAACGCACAGGACCTTGCGCGAGTCGCCGCAACTCAGCTCCGGTCCAGGCAGGGGCTCGAGCCGGGGCGGATCGATTCGCCCGAGGCCGCCGCTCTGGCGCTCGCTCACGACGACTACGGCTTGCGTCTATTGGAGACAGTCATAAACGTCGATCCGGTCCTGGAGACCGTTCTAACCGAGGTACGACGTTGGCTGCTCGGCTTTGTCGGTGGCGTATTCCCGCCGCAACTCTTTCGATTGGCATGCGCGCTGGCGCAGCAGTGTTTCAACAACGAGTTCGTGTTCGAAGAGGAGAGTGCTGAAGCCCGAGCGGTGGAAGCGCATCAATCAACGCTGCGCGCGGCGTTGTCGACCGAGGCTTATGACGCCACGCGCCTCTCGAGCTTGATCGTAGGCATTGCGCTTTATCGACCGCTTTACTCCCTCGACTGCGCCGAGCAGCTGGCGGAGGGGTCTGAAATGGCGGTGTGGCCCGCGTCGCTCCACGCGCTCATCGTGAGAGCCCTGATCGAGCCTCGGGAAGAAGCGCACATCGAGCATCGAATTCCGTCGCTCAAGCCCATATCCGACCCCATCTCGGTCGCGGTAAGAGATCAATATGAAGACCACCCCTATCCGCGGTGGCTGCACATGCCCCGGCGGGAGCCGCAAACCTACGCAGCGTTCCTGAAGCGAACGTTTCCTGAATTCGACCCGCCCGCTTCGCTGGAGGATCCGGTGCGGGTCCTGGTTGCGGGATGCGGAACGGGATTCGAAGCAATTGCCGCGGCGAGCAACAGGGTATGCGCAGGCGTCGTCGCCGTAGACTTGAGCCGCAGCAGTCTCGCCTATGGGATACGCTCGGCGAGCAAGCTCGGTGTGGAAAAGGTGGAATTTCTCCAAGCCGATGTCCTCGATTTGCCGTCAGCCGGTACGACCTATCATGTGGTGGAGTCCAGCGGCGTGCTGCACCACCTCGCGGAGCCGATGGCAGGATGGAAGGCGTTGACCGACTGCTTGCTGCCCGGTGGAGTCATGAAGATAGGGCTTTACAGCGAGCGCGCTCGGCGGGCGATTGTGGCTGCGCGGGACTTAATCGGCGAATGGAATCTCGATCCCGATTTACGGGGGATACGCCGGATCCGCGCAAGAGTCCTGAAGGCCAGCGACGCAGATCCGCTGCACGAGCTCAAAAGCAGCGAAGATCTCTTTACCACAAGCGCCTGCCGCGATCTTCTCTTCCACGTATGCGAGCATCGCTTTAGCCTGGATAAGATCCGCAGCAGTCTCGATGAGCTCGGGCTCCGCTTCATCGGCTTCGAGTTGCCGTTTTCGTTCATGCACGCCCGCTTCTGCAGGGTAAACCCCGGAAATACAAGGCTCGAGGACCTGAGCGCCTGGGCGCGGGTGGAGGAGCGCTATCCGGACACCTTCGCGTCAATGTACGTTTTCTGGTGCCAGAAACCCGGTTGAGATCGTTGCCAAGTCGGGCGGTGGTCTTGTAGTCTCGCCTGCCTCGGAGGGGCCCGGGGGGCCAATTGCCGTATACTTGCACCGCCGCTCTATCCCGGAGTCCGGCCAGGCGCTCATCTCCGGCCGGGCCGCTCGACAGCGGCGCAAACCGGACAACGTCCTGACAGCCGATCAGCACCCCATGAGCGAGAACACTTCATCTCCCGCGCCGAATGACCGGCTCGAGACCGCTGCCGCCCGGCTCGAGGAGGGTGCGCTCGAGGACGCCGAGGCGATATGCAGGAACATTCTCGAGGCTCACCCCAAGAACTCCGAGGCGCTGAATCTGCTCGGCCTGATCGCGGTCCGCAGGGGTGAGCACGAGGCGGCGGTCGCGCACTTTGACAAAGCCATTGGCATACGCCCCAAGACGGCGGCATACCACGCTAATCGTGGTAACGCACTGCGGGACATGCAGAAGCTGGATGAAGCCACGGCAAGCTATCGGCGAGCGGCCGAGCTTGATCCGGAGAACATCGATGCCCACCTGACTCTTGGTCGCTCGCTGCAGTCCGCCGGACGGATCAAAGATGCAATAAGCGTGTTTCGCAAAGCTCTGGCGGTCGATTCGGATTCCGTGGAGGCGCTCCACGATCTCGGCAGCGTGCTGCAAACGGACGGCCGTCTCGATGAAGCGGCGAAGGCCTATCGCAAGGCAATTTCGCTCGATCCGGCCGTAGCCAAGAGTCACGACGAACTCGGGGACGTGCTGAAAGCGCTTGGCCGGAACAACGAAGCACTGGCGTGTTATCGCAAAGCGCTTTCCATG
>DATIPL010000464.1:0-2504 GCA_035471965.1 Gammaproteobacteria bacterium | reverse complement strand
ACCGCGAGCATTCTTGGGGCATCGAGTCTCAGCATCAAGGCCATAGCCGGCGCGGCCATGATGGGCGGGGCTGCCGCCATCAGAATGAGCGGGGACTTGAGCCCGTCGGGCAGCTCGAACACGGTGACCAATATCCACATGAGGGCGGGCGACACGCACAGCAGGCAGAAAATGATGATTGCCGGAAAGCGTGGCTGCGCCAGCTGGCGTCGGAACTCGGCAAAATTCGTCCGCATTACCGAGAGCACAAGCAGGCCGGCAACGGCGAACGGCAGCAGCGGTCGCAGCTGCTCGGCCGTGCCAGGAAGGACCAGACCCGAAAAGACACCGAGAGCGAGCACCCAGGGCGCATGTCGGGATAGAAAAATGAACATGGATGAGGCGCCTCAACCGCTAAACGCAGGCAAGCGGGTGGACGACTTGTGCACTGTCCGGGCACTCGCCGCTAACGAGGCCGATGCGACCGGCCGCGTCACGCGCTCCGTTGCACGCGGGGGCGCACGTTGAATAGCGGGATCGCATCCAGAGCGGGCGAGTGCGCCAAAACCATACGCGCAGCGGCCGTGCGGGTCCATCGGCCAGCGCGAAAGAGCTGATCCGGCGAGATGGCGAAACAGAAAGCGCAAAGTGTGATGCAACGGGACGGTACGCCCCCGAACGCCGGCCTAATGCAGGGAATAATAGCGCCGAATGATTTGAATACCGTCGTCGCCGGCTTTCTGTGACCAGTCTACCGTCATCTTGCGCCCAACCCTGTAAAGCCCCTGCATCAACGGATTCTCGGGCCTGTGGACGCTGATTCCATTGTCGCGCAGGACGTCGAGTTTCTGACTGGTCTCTTCTCTGCTCGCCTTCCAGCCGCGCAGCTCGGCGTGAACCGCAGCGGCCAGGACGGCTTTCTGCGCCTCCCCGTCGAGCCGATGAAAAGCTTGCTTGTTGACGACCACGATATTTTTCGGCAGCCAGGCCTGGGTATGGTAGAAGTACCCGACGAAGTTCCAGACCTTCGTGTTTGCCCCCGTGAAAGGCGAATTGATCATCGCTTCGACCCGCCCCGTGCTGAACGCCTGAGGAATATCCGGCGATTCGATTCTGGTCGGAATCGCGTCGAAGTACTTCGCCAGTTGCGCGGTAGCGCGGTCATCCGCGCGAACCCTGAGCCCTCTGAGATCGGCGATATCCTTCAGTGGCCTGTTGGAATAGAGCCCCTCCGGCGGCCACGGAACCGCAAACAAAATCATCAGTCCCTGCCGGTCCAGAAGTGAAGCGATGGTGGGCTTCGACGCTTGCCAGAGATAGCCGGCTTTCTCGTAGGTGGTCGCGAGAAACGGCACAGCGTCGATTTCGAACACCGCATCCTCGTCGCTCAAACGGGAGAGCAAGAACTCACCGATGGGAACCTGCCCCCAACGTACGGCGTTCTTGATCTCGGAATGTTTATACAGAGTGCCATCGCTGTGCACCCTGATTTCAAGCTTGCCCTTTGTTTCGCTCTCAACCTCATCGGCAAATTGCCTGATGTTCACAGTGTGGAAATTGCGCTCGTCGTAAGGCGTCGGCATATCCCAGACAACCGCCGGAGCCGGAAGCCAGACACACAGAGCAATGATTCCGCAGAGTGCTGATAAGAATTTCATCTTATTTTTCTCGGCACCTTGGATAAGTCCATGCCGTGCCCG
Source organism: Gammaproteobacteria bacterium (assembly GCA_035471965.1). GTDB lineage: Bacteria > Pseudomonadota > Gammaproteobacteria > HK1 > HK1 > CAMYJH01. Next base: position 825 of record DATIPL010000464.1, on the reverse strand, counting down.
GTCCGCGCAGATATCGCTTCGCCGGCTTCGCATGCAGATGTCAGCGTCGGATCAGACGGAGGCAAGGCTGGACTTCCTGCTTGTGTCGATATCATTCGAACAGATCCGGTTGCTTGCCGGTCGCGGATTCGCGCTCGAGAATGGCTGACTCCGGCTCCACCCGGCCGTCGCCGCGGAGATGCAGGACTTCCACATCCCGCTTCCGCAACGGCGGTGTCAGCAGAAATCTGCGGTGACATCGCGTCGGGTCCTCCTCTGCGCATACCAAGGCAAGCCGGCAGGATTGCGCTGCGGCAGCGAGTGAATCCAGCGCCTCTTGAAACTCGGGTCTTCGCGTGAGCTCGTCCCACAGCACCTCTCCTCCGGGTGCGTAAAATCTCGCCTCCGCGGGGCGCCCGGACAGATGTTTCCCGCCCCAAACGTAGTCTATCCCCTTGGATTCCAAGCATCCGGCGAGGCGCTCGCGGTTGAACTGCGGGTTGCGACGCGAATAAGGCTGGCCCCGTACGTCGACAACGCGTTCGATATGATGTCGTTTCAACAGCGCAATGAATACATCGATGGAGTGACCGCTGTGACCGAAGGTGTACAGAGTCGCTGCGCTTTTCGATTGCATGCATGCCTACCTGGCGGCAGGATGCGCCCCGCGCGCCGTCGACGATTTCGGCCGCGAATATCGAGCATGCCGTAGTTCGCGATTCCCGAAACGCTTGTTGCGTCTGCCATCCGGTGACATACGACATACGTTATCACACAGCTCGCTCTACTTCCGGCACGACGGCCACCGCTTCGGTCATCCAGCGGCCTTCCCGGGTCGGTCCGGTC
>DATIPL010000463.1:0-5077 GCA_035471965.1 Gammaproteobacteria bacterium | reverse complement strand
CTCCCCCCTTTTCACGCCCGCCGAGAAGGCAGCCATCGCCTGGTCCGAATGCCTGACACTGCGGACCTATCGCCAGCATCCTGAAGTCATGGAGGAGTTGAAGCGCCATTTCAACGAGGCACAGATAGTAGAGATCACCATGGTGTCTGGATTCTTCAATTTCTGGAACCGTTTCGCGGACGGTTTGCAGGTCGACATCGAACCGCAAAAAACGGTCGGCTTGATCCGGAAATCGAAGCAAATCGATCCTGAGGATTACAAAAACTACATGCGGGGCGCCTGGTGGACGGATGACTCGCAGGGGACCCAAGCGTCCGCGACAAAGGACAATCGATAGGTTCGTCCGGCCTCGTTCCGCGCTCGGCCGGTAGAGCGGTGGGTATCCTAGTCGATCACCAATGCGGCGCGTCCGGTAACTAAGCCGTTTTCGATCCGCTCATGCAGGACCTCCGCCTCCTCAAGCGGGCAGACTTCCGTGACCATCGGCCAGAAATCGCCGCGGGCGACGAGTTCCAGCGAGTCGAGCACCTCGCGGCGGGTCACGTAGCGGCTGCCGAGAAGATCCTGTTCTTTCTCGAGCATAGCACGGGATGATGCCTGAAACTCCTGACCGGCGCCGCCCAGCGTGACGAGCCGGCCACCCCGGCCGAGCGCACGCGCGCCCGCTTCGAGAGTCGCCGAGGCCGAGACGAAGTCGACCGCGGCGTCCACGCCCGTTCCGTGGGTCAGCTCCAAGAGGGCCTCGACGACGTCTTCGCGCGAGGCGTCGATTGTGGCGTCGGCGCCGGCCGCGCGGCAGGCCTCGAATTTGGCCGGTACGATATCGATCGCGATGACCCGTGTCCGAGCCCAGCGCGCCAGCATAACCATATGGATCCCGACGCCGCCGCCGGCGCCGAACACGGCGACCGTCTCGCCGGCCTTGATGCGAGCCCTGTGCAGAACCTTGTAGGGGGTCGCGATGGCATCGGCGATCACGCCGATTTCCGCCGGATATCGCTTATGATCCAGCCCTTCTGGAAGCTTGATGAAATTGCCGGCGGGCAGCTTGATGTACTCGGCATAGCCACCGTCGGTCTGTCTCCCGACATTTCCGGCCAAGTGCTCGCAGAGCGGTTCGCGGTTATCCAGGCACCACCTGCAATGGCCGCAATTGAGGTAATAATAGGCGGTCACCGGATCGCCAATCGTCACGTTCGAGACACCGGGGCCGATTTCTACGATCTCGCCGCAGATCTCATGGCCGATGACCCGCGGGAATTGCACCGGCGTCCGACCCGCCTTGACGTGTTGGATCGTCAGTCCCGAGCCGCAGGCAAACACGCGGGCTACGGCCTCGCCGGGCCCGGGCGTCGGATCGGGAAGGTCTTCGAGGACAAACGGCGCATTCGCGGCCTTGAGGACCATGGCCTTCATGCCGGTTGTCTCCCAGTCAGAAATACGTCTCCGATTAGCCCAGAATAGATCTGGACCCTGGAACCGAAATTGCAGCCGGTCATCGGAGCGATTGGACCGTGGGCCCGGTCACGGCACAGATACCGGGAGCTTCAAAAGTCGGGCCGCGTTCAGGCCGCGGATCGCGTTTTTGTCATCCTCCGACAATGTCGGGACGGCCTCGACAAAGGCGATCGGGTCGGTCTCGCCCATGTCGTAGGGATAGTCTGAGCCCAGGAGAACGTGGTCGGAGCCGTATTTCGCCAGAAGAAAGGCGAGCTGATCGGGATCGAACACGATTGTATCGAAATAGAGCCGCTTCAGATAGCTGCTCGGCGGTGACGGCAGACCCTCGCGGCAATCGGCGCGCGCGTGGTAGCCATGATCCATGCGCCCTGCGTAGGCGGGCAGATATCCACCACCGTGCGCGATACAGACTTTCAGGCCCTGGTGGCGCTCGAGGACGCCGCCAAAGATCAGTTGGCTGATTGCCAGCGTGGACTCGAGCGGATGGCCAATCAGGTTAATGAAATAATGGTCGCGGAAGCGCTCCGCATGAGTGAATCCCGCAGGATGGATGAAGACCAGCACGTCGAGCTCTTCAACCTTGGCGAAGAACTTGTCAAGCCGCGGATCGGACAGCTCCTCGCCGTTTACGTTGGTTGCAATCTCAACGCCGCGCATGCCCAGGTCCTTGACGCATCTTTCCAGTTCCGCCACCGCTATATCGGTGTGCTGGAGCGGCACCGTCCCCAAGGTCACGAAACGCTCCGGATAGCCGGCAGCGGTCTCTGCAAGATGAACGTTCAACAAGGCCGATACCTGGCGCCCGACCTCGGGATCGGCCCAATAATAGTACTGGTATGGAGGAACCGATATCGCCTGAACATCGATACCCATGGCGTCCATGTCGGCCAAGCGCTCGTTCAGAGACGTCATTTTCGGCTGGATATCGACCAATTGCTTTTGGTTAATCGCCCGCGTCAATTCGTTTCCGAAGGACAATGCGACACGCCCGGCTCGCTCCGCCTCGTCTCGCATCAGCTCGGTTGCCTTGGCCGACTCGCAGTGGCAGTGAATGTCTACCGTCAGAGATTTCGCTCCGTTGGATGCTCTGCGGGCACTGCCCGCGTCGTTCGGCGGCGCATGATTGGCGCAGGAGAAAAGCATAACGGTGACTCCCTACGGTTTCTGGCACGGATGGATTTCGGCGCGGAAACGCGCGTAAACAGTTGATGTCGGAGGGATGACCCGCGTCTGGGGAGAGCGTCGGCACAGGGGAAGTCTAGCCTAGCTGTTTTCGAATTTGAAGGATTGGGCGCCCTTGCCGCGATTCCGGCTCCATAACAGCGCAATGAGGGAGGCCGGCACGGCCTGGTGCCTCAACCGATACTGAGTGGCAGCGGCTTGGAATGCGCCGAAAACCTCGACGCAGAGCGGAAGATCTGGCATAAATATCATCTGCTTATGGCCCACATCACACTTCAGGTCAACGGTACGACGCACGAGGTCGAAGTCGACCCGTCCACGCCGCTCGTCTACGTGCTGCGCAACACGCTCGGCCTTACAGGCACGAAGCTCGGTTGCGGGCTCGAGCAATGCGGGTCGTGCGCGGTGCTGGTGGATGGAATCGTAGAAAAAAGCTGTGTGACGCCGGTCGCGCGGTTCGAAGGCTCGGAGGTCATCACCGTCGAGGGGCTCGTCGACCGCAATGGGCCGGGACCGGTGCAGCGCGCGTTCATCGAGGAAGGCGCCGCACAGTGCGGCTATTGCACGCCGGGACTGGTGGTCGCAGTCGAGGCTTTACGGCGCCGTGAGACCCTTCCGGACGAAGCGGCCTTACGCGAGGCGCTTGCCGGTCACCTTTGTCGCTGCGGCACGCATGCCGCCGTGCTGAGGGCGGCGGCGCGGGTGCTGCGGGAGCGCCGCGCCTGATGGTCGAGAATCCCAGCCTGACTCGTCATCCAAGCGTCGACGAGTGGCTTTCCTTCGACGCGGAGGGCGGCGTCGTGGTGCGCTCGGGGAAGGTCGATATCGGTCAGCGGGTCTCGACCGCGATTGCCCTGGTGGCGGCGGAAGAGCTGGACGTAGAGCCCTCGCGCATCCGCGTCGCCGAGCGCGAAACCGGACAGGTGCCGGACGAGGGGTACACGGCCGGTAGTCGCTCTATGCGGGATTCCGCCCAGGCTGTGCGCCTTGCCGCAGCCACGGCGCGCCGGCATTTGCTGGAGGTGGCCGCCGAGGCATTGGCGGCGGATGCAGGTGAGCTCGAGGTAGCGGACGGAGTCATTCGCATCCCTGCCAGCAACCGCACGACGACCTATTGGCAGCTGACCGGTGGACGACCGCTGAGGATCCGAGTCGATCCGCGAATCCGGGTCAAGTCGCCCGATGCACACCGCCTGCTCGGCCGTCCTTTCGAGGCACCCGGACTCGCCGGACTGACGACGGGAGCGACCCGTTTCGTACACGATATGACGCTGCCGGGGATGCTTCATGCGCGGGTCGTACGTCCGCCCCACCCGCGCGCTCGCCTGGATCACCTCGAGCCGGATATCGAGTCGCGCCTGCAAGGCGGGGAGCTGGTGCGCGACGGCAGTTTCCTGGCGGTTGCCCACGCGGACGAATGGACCGCCGTGCAACTTGCCGCTCGCGTCGCGACAGCCGCGCACTGGTCGCCTGAACGTGCATATGATGCGGAGGATCTTTTCGAGTCTCTCGTCACGAACCCTCGCACCAGCCTGCCCGTGATCGACGGCGCCTCCATCGAAGCGCCGGTTCTTCCGCCCGCCGATCCCCCGGCGGATGCCGTCACGACTTTGACCGCGCGCTTCCAGCGGCCCTATCAAATGCATGCCTCGATGGGGCCGTCGGCGGCGCTGGCGCATCTGGACGGCGACCGCCTGACGGTGTGGACCCATTCGCAGGGCATCTTTCCTTTGCGGGAGACCATTGCCGAAGCGCTCGGGCGGGCCCTGGAAACCGTCCGCCTGATCCACGCGCCGGGCGCCGGATGCTACGGTCACAACGGCGCCGACGACGCCGCCTTCGACGCCGCGTTGGTCGCCTGCGCCCTGCCGGATCGACCGATCCTGCTGAAATGGTCAAGAGACGACGAGCATGGCTGGGAGCCCTATGGATCGGCCATGGTGATCGACCTGTGTGCGAGCCTCGGGCCGGACGGACGCGTCGCGGCATGGTCGCATGAAACCTTCAGCGATACGCACAGCGCCCGGCCGCGCCCCGGCCTGGGCCGCATCGGTCCCGCGCGCCTGCTCGCCTCGCGCTTTCGCGAGCACGCGCTTGAGCCGCCGCGTCCTCGTCCGTCACTGGGGATGCATGCCGGGTTGCATCGCAATGCCGATCCGCTTTACGACTTTTCCGACCGGCGAATCGTCAAGCATCTCGTGCATGATTTGCCGCTACGCACATCATCCTTACGCGCGCTCGGTGCTTTTTTCAATGTGCTGGCCATCGAGTCTTTTATCGACGAAATGGCCGAGGCAGCCGGTGTGGATCCGATCACATTCCGCCTGCGGCATCTGTCCGATCCGCGAGCACGAACGGTACTCGAGACTGTAGCCGAACACTTCGGTTCGCGGGCCGAAGGTAGCAACCACGGCCAGGGAATAGGCCTTGCACG
>DATIPL010000462.1:0-10278 GCA_035471965.1 Gammaproteobacteria bacterium | reverse complement strand
ACGGTATCTGCGTGGGCGGCGGCCTGGAAATCGCGTGCTGCTGCGATATTCGCATTTGTGGAGCGTCCAGCCGATTCGGCGTGCCCGTGAACAAGCTCGGTCTGGTCATGTCGCCCGCTGAGCTCAGGGGACTGGTTCGCCTGGTCGGCCGGGCGACCGCTCTGGAAGTCCTGCTCGAAGGAAGGATATTCGATGCCGGCGAAGCGTTTGCAAAGGGTTTGGTCAATCGCGTGGTTGCGGACGACCAGGTCGAGAGTAAGACCGAAGAATTCGTCAGTCGTGTCGTTGAAGGCGCTCCACTGGTGGCCCGGTGGCACAAGCGATTCGTCAGGCGCGCGGAGGATCCGACGCCGCTGACAGAGGAAGAGATCGACGAAGGCTACCAGTGCTTCGGCACCGAGGATTTTCAGATCGGCTACAAGGCTTTTCTGAGAAAGGAGAAGCCCAGGTTCGTAGGAAGGTGAGATGGGACCGCTCAAGGGGATGAAGGTCATCGAGTTCGCCCACATCATGGCGGGGCCGGTAACGGGACTGATGCTGGCGGATATGGGCGCGGACGTAATCAAAGTGGAAAAGGTGCCGGGCGGCGACGATACCCGGCGTTCGGTGCCGCCGGAGATCGGTGGCGAGTCCGCGGCTTTCCTGATGATGAATCGCAACAAGCGCGGCATCGCGCTCAATCTCAAAACCGACGGCGGCAAGGCCGTGGCGAGACGCCTGGTTGCCTCGGCAGACGTGGTCACTGAAAACTATCGCAAGGGCACCATGGACAGACTCGGCATCGGTTACGACGCCGTCAAAGAGTCCAATCCCGGCGTGATTTACGCCGAGCTTTCCGGCTTCGGGCGGAGCGGGCCGTATGCCGATCGGGCCGGATTCGATCTCATCGCTCAGGGCATGTCCGGCCTGATGAGCGTCACCGGAAGCGGTCCCGGCGAGCCGCCGATGAAATGCGGCGCGCCGCTCACCGATGTCACCGCCGGCATCCTCGCGGCCATGGGAATTCTCGGCGCCTACGTCCACCGGCTGAAGACCGGGGTCGGACAGCGCGTCGATACCTCGCTTTTCGAAGCGGGCATCGTGCATACCTACTGGCAGTCGGCCATCGCTTTCGCCACCGGCGAGTCGCCGGTTCCCATGGGATCCGCCCACCCGTTGAACGCCCCCTACCAGGCTTTCGAAACCGCGGACGGCTGGATCACGGTGGGTGCCGCGAATCAGGCCAACTGGCTGAAGATGCTCGACGCGGTGAAAGCCCGGGAGGTCGGGAAGGACCCGCGCTTCTCGGACAACGCCGGGCGTATGCGGAACCTGGGAGCACTGGTGCGGGTGTTGGCGCCGATTTTTCGGTCCAGGTCCAGCGACGAATGGCTCGGTCGCCTGGAGCGCGCCGGCGTACCCGCCGGACCGGTGCTGGATATCGCGGCGATGCACCGGGATCCCCAGGCGCTGGCCAGGAAGATGGTGCTGAAGGTACCGCACCGGGGGATCGGGGAGACCGCGACCCTGGGCCATCCGGTCAAGTATTCCGCTACTCCCGCGGCGGTCGCGCGGGGGGCGCCGGTATTCGGGGAGCATACCCGCGAAGTGCTGACCGAGTACGGCTACGAGGACAGGGAAATCGACGATTTGATCGCCGCCCGGGCGGTCATGGCCGCGTGAAGACCGGCGTCGACACCCTCCCCCGTCACGGGCGCCGCGCGAGCATGTCGATTTCGACCAGCGCGCCGCGGGCGAGCCCGGTAACGCCGACACAGGTGCGGGCCGGACGCCGGTCTTGAGGAAAGTACGACGCGTAGATCTCATTCATCTCCGCGTAGTCGCGATCGAAGCGGGTGAGGTAGGCGCGCACCTGAAGCACGTGCTCGAGACCCAGTTCAAGGCCTTCGAGAACGATAATCAGGTTGTCCATGACGCGGCGGGTCTGCGCCTCGACGCCGTCGGGCAGGGGTTTCGAGTCGTCATCGGGATGCGTTGGCATCTGGCCGGTTATGAACACAAACCCGTCCGATTCCACGGCATGACTGAAAGGCGCCACCGGCGCGGGGGCGGTCTGGATCATGTGAAATACAGGTGAGCTCATGGGATGCGGTACTCCTGGCGGGTGGCTTGGGATATCGGCCGGCGGCTGCAGAGGGTAACCGATACGGACCCTGGCGTAGCGGTGCCCTTGAATTTCGATCGAGCAGACCCATTTCCGGCGGTAGAAACGAGCAAATCGACCCGAAACCGGCGTTGTCCGATGCAATGCCCCTCGCGACCGCTCCGGCCGTCGTGAGAGACTTGTGCCGCATCGAGCGGAACCGAAGCCCGGCAGGCGCGCTGCCCGGCACCGCCGGCTACGAAAGCCCATGGTTGAAATCGAGCGCTTAAGTAAATATTTCGGCAGCTTCAAGGCGGTCGACGAGGTCAGTTTCAGCGTCTCACGGGGCGAGGTTCTCGGCTTCCTGGGGCCGAACGGTGCCGGTAAGTCCACGACCATGCGCATGATCACCGGTTTCCTGGCGCCCGATGCCGGTCGCGTGAGCGTCGGCGGTGACGACATTGCGGCCGATCCGCTGAAGGTGAAGCGCCGGATCGGATATCTCCCCGAAGGTGCGCCGCTTTACGGCGACATGACGCCGCGGGCCTTTCTGCGGTTTATCGCCGAAATTCGCGGTTTTCGCGGAAAGCACAGGGACCGGGCGGTGGACGCGGTGGTGGAGAAAGTCAATCTCGAGCCTGCACTGGAGAAACCCATAGACACGCTGTCGAAGGGATTCAAGCGCCGGGTGGGCCTGGCCCAGGCCATCATTCACGACCCCGAAGTGCTGGTACTGGACGAACCCACGGACGGACTCGACCCCAATCAGAAGCATGAGGTACGCACGCTGATACAGGGCATGGCCAAAGAGAAAGCGATCATCTTATCCACTCATATACTCGAGGAAGTCGACGCCGTATGCACTCGCGCCGTGATTATCTCCGCGGGCAGGCTCGTCAGCGACTGCACCCCGGCGGAGCTGTTTGCCCGCTCGCGCTTTCACAACGCTGTCAGCATCTCCATACGCGCCGCAACGGTGGACGGCATGGCGGAGGCACTCGGCGCGCTGCCCGGCGTCGAGTCGGTGGAGGTGCTGGAAGCCCGGGACGGTTGCGTGAAGCTTCAGCTCTTTCCCGCAGACAACGCCGCGGTTGCCGCCCGGGTGAGCGAGCTCGCCCGCGAGCGCGAATGGGCGGTGGAGGAGCTGCACGTTGAGCGCGGCCGCCTGGATGAAGTATTTCGCAAGATCACGTCGGGCGAGCCCGGCGAGAGCTGAGCGTGCTCGACATGCCGAAAGTGTGGACCATATTCAAGCGAGAGCTGTCGGGATACTTCTCGACGCCGATCGCCTACGTGTTCCTCGTAATCTTCATCGTGCTGAGCGGAGTATTCACCTTCTACGTCGGGAGCTATTTCGAGCGTAATCAGGCCGACCTCAGATCCTTCTTTCAGTTTCATCCCTGGCTTTATCTGTTCCTGATCCCCGCGCTCGCCATGCGGTTGTGGGCGGAGGAGCGTCGTAGCGGCACGCTCGAGCTGTTGCTCACGCTGCCGATAACCATGACCCAGGCGGTGCTCGGTAAGTTCTTCGCCGCCTGGGTGTTCAGCGCCATCGCATTGACACTGACGGTTCCGCTTTGGATAACGACGAACTATCTCGGTAATCCCGACAACGGCGTCATTCTGGCGAGCTATCTGGGCAGCCTGCTCATGGCCGGCGCCTTTCTCGCCATCGGAGCGTGCATGTCGGCGCTGACCAGGAATCAGGTCATCGCCTTCGTCATCACGGCAGCCGTCTGTCTGGGGTTCGTCTTGAGCGGCTACCCGCTGGTGCTCGAATTCGTCGGCGCGTTCGCGCCGGAGTTCGTGGTGGAGGCCGTCGGATCGTTCAGTTTTTTGAGTCACTTCACGGAAGTGAGCAAGGGCGTCATCGATGTTCGCGATCTGGTTTTCTTCATTTCCCTGATGACGTACTGGCTGTTTGCCAACGCCGGCGTCATCGAGCTGAAAAAGGCGGAGTGATGAACGCCCGATCGAAAACAGCGAGCAGGTATATGACGGGTCTCGGCCTGCTCGTTGGGCTGATCCTGCTTTTCGCTTTGAACATTTTGAGTAACGAAACCTTGACCTCTGCCCGGGTCGACCTCACCGACGGACGCATCTACACCCTCTCCGAGGGCACGCGGAACGTGCTCTCCAAGATCGAGGAACCGATAACCCTGCGGCTTTACCTTTCCAAGAAGCTCGCCACGCGGCTTCCCGAATTCACCAGCTACGCGGTGAGGGTCGAAGATCTTCTGCGCGAATATCAGCGCGAGTCAGACGGCAACATCCGACTGCAGGTCATCGATCCGGAGCCCTTCTCCCAGGAAGAAGACCGGGCCGTGGGTTACGGACTTCGCGCCGCGCCGGTAAACAACCGGGAGGACATGTTTTTCTTCGGCCTGGTGGGCACGAACTCGGTGGATGACGAAGAAATCATTCCGTTTTTCACCAGAGAGCGGGAAGAGTTCCTGGAGTACGACGTCACCAAGCTGATCCACAACCTGATTGAGGTGAAACAGCCGGTGGTCGGTCTCCTGAGTTCGCTGCCGGTGGAGGGGCAAGGTCCCCGCGCCGCGCTTCGCGGTCTCACCTCGCCGCCGTGGATGGTGGTGGAGCAGATGCGGCAACTTTTCGAGGTGCGCAGCCTCGACGTCTCTTCGGAGTCCATCCCCGAGGACACCGACGTGCTGGTGCTGGTCCATCCCAAGAATCTGAGCGATCGGGCGCTTTACGCCATCGACCAGTTCGTACTGCGGGGCGGAAGAGTGCTGGCTTTTGTTGACGCCAACGCCGAGGCCGAGCAGGGCGTGAGCATGGGCGGCTTCATGATGCCGGCGCGGTCGCGCCGATCGGAGCTGGACCGCCTGCTCGAAACCTGGGGAGTGGTGCTCGAAGAGGACAAGATCATCGGTGATCTGGAGCTCGCCGCCAGGGTGAGGATGGAGCGGGACGGGCGCGAGGTGACTTTCGAGTATCCGGTATGGCTGACCGTCCAACCCGAGCAGATGAACCAGGAGGACGTCGTCACCCGCCGGCTCGGAAATCTGTCACTGGGAACGCCGGGGAGTCTCGTTCCCGCCGAGACCGCCACCACGTCATTTGCCCCCCTCGTCCAGACCAGCCGCGGAGCCGCGGTCTTTTCTCCGGACCAGGTGGCGCTGTCGGAGGATCCACAGAACCTCTCGAGAATTTACCGCCCCGAAGATCGCCCCTTCACCCTCGCCGCGCGCGTCTCGGGAAACGTCCAGACCGCGTTCCCGGACGGCCCGCCGAAGCAGGAGACGGCGCGGGAAGAAACTCCGGAGAAGGAAACCGGCGATGAGCCTGCGAAATCCGCACCGGCTCATCTCGCCGAGTCCGAAGAAGCGGTCAACATCATCGTCGTGGCCGATACGGATCTGCTTCAGGATCAGTTCTGGGTATCGGTGCAGGACTTTCTCGGCACCCGCATCGCCGTTCCGACCGCGGCGAACGGCAGCTTCGTCGTCAACGCCGTGGATAATCTGGCGGGGTCGGGAGATCTCATCAGCGTACGCAACCGCGGCAGCTTCGTTCGGCCTTTCGAGCGCATCAGCGCGCTCAGAGAGCAAGCGGAGCTTCGCTTCAGGGAGAAAGAGCAGGAACTCATCCAGCGGCTGGAAAACACCGAGCGCAAGCTCATCGAGCTGGAGGAGAGCAGGCAGGGGGACGACGGCATGGTTCTGACTCCGGCGCAGCAGCAGGAGCTGATGGAATTTCGCCAGGAGCGATTGCGCATCCGCAAGGATCTGCGCGACGTGCGCCACCGCTTGCGCAGGGAGATCGAATCGCTGCAGGACTGGCTGAAGTTCATCAACATCGCGCTGGTGCCCATCTTCGTCGCCTTGAGCGGTATGGGCGTCGCGATTTGGCGGGCTCGTCGCAGACAACGCAACCTCAGGGCCGTTTGAGGACGAACGATATGCTCAGCGCTCGATCTTTTACCGCACTTTGCCTGCTGACTGCATGCGTCGTGGTCGCGGCCACGCTCGTTTCGGGAGACTCGGATGCGATTCCGGGAAGTGGAAAGCCTTTATTTCCCGATCTGATGTCGCGGCTCAACGATATCGAGCAAATCCAGATTGGAAATGCACCGACGCGGTTTGTCCTGGAACGAAGCGACGGCGGCTGGATCGCTCCGGACAAGTTCGGTTATCCGGCCGACGCGGACAAGATTCACAAGCTGGTAGTGGGCACCGCCGGGCTCAAGCGCGTAGAGCCCAAGACCTCTGACCCGGACCGCTATCCCAAGCTGGGCCTGGCCGACTCGGGCGAGAAGGCGTCCGCGGCCATGTCGTACCGGCTCAAATCCGGCAACGACTCGACGATTGCCGCGCTGATCGTCGGTAACAGTGCTCCGGCGAAAGGCGATCCGGACTTGAGCGAGTTCTACGTGCGAGTGGCCGACGATCCTCGCGCCTGGCTGGTGGCAGGAAAGCTGCCGCGGGGCGATGACCTGCTGGAATGGCTGGATCGAACGGTGGCGGACATCGACCGCGTCAGAGTCCGGCAAACCCAGGTGGCCCACGCCTCGGGAGAAGTGGTGACGGTGACGCGGGAATCGCCGGCCAAGGAAGACTTCCTGCTTCCGGATGCGCCACCCAGCAAGACCGTTGACGGTCAGTGGAAGCTCAACGACATCGGCCGCCTGTTCTCCAGTCTGGAGCTCGAGGACGTCCGCCCCAAGGAAGATGCGCCGATCGAGGGTGAGCCGGACTACGTCGTCACCACGCGGACCTTCGACGGCCTCGTCGTGCGCATGGAGGTCTTCAAGCCCGAGCAGCAGGCGTTCGGAGTATTGACGGCGGAGTTCCATCCTACAGAGGCAAGAGTCGAGGGCGCCCCTGCACCGAAGGAGTCGCTTGCGAGCGCTGAAGCAGTTCGCGCCGAGGCAGGCAGGCTGAACGCCAGATGGGCTCGCTGGGCCTACGCCTTGCCCGCCTTCAAGCTGGATGCGCTGGCCCGATCGCAGGCAGAGCTGCTGAAGGATCCTGCGGACGATAAACAGCCCGATCAGGGTTGATGCATCGTTTGCCGTCCTGCTTCGCGCCGCCGACGAGACCGTTATCGCAGGATCTGATGAATTCGAGCTCGTGATTGACAAGTCCTCCACACTCGCGCGGGCGCGCGGCTATCCCTACGCCATTCCGCGCCAGTCCTTCGTTTACCGGGACTCCGGAGTGAGCGAATTCGATGCCTCACTCTGCTCCGGCAGAACTCCGGTGCTTGCAATCGGATCGAACCAGTCGCCCGAGCGTCTGGCGCAGAAGTTCGGTGACGAGGCGAGCCACGTAATACCCGTGCAGCGCGCAAAGCTGAAGGATTTCGACGTGGTGTACTCGGCGCACATCTCTACCTACGGCGCCGTGCCGGCAATGCTCCAGGTTTCCGCGGGCTCCGATGTGGAGCTCGCGGTGACCTGGCTCAGCGATGCCCAGCTCGAGATCATGAATCACTCCGAGGTCCGCGCCGCCAACTACGCTTTCGCTCTTCTGGAAAGAATCGAGCTCGGTTTCGAAGGCGGCGGCACGGTGTCGAGCGCGTACGCCTACGTCAGCAGCCGCGGACATCTTCGCCACGACGGCGACGCCGTCGCGTTGTCGGCGATAGCTTGCAGCGGCCGCCGCTACCCCGACATGAGCACCGCGCAGGCCCTCGAGCTCGTTCGCGCGCGAGCAGCGCCTGAGCTGGACCCCGACGCCTTTGTGCTGAAACTCATTGCTGACGAGACCTACCGGCGTGCGGTCACGTTGCTGCTCGCCGCCGACTCGGTGCCGTTTGAACATCCGTTTGAGCTGATCCGCTGATCGATCCGGACGCCGGCGCCATGCTCACGGTCCGGCGCCGGCCGCTCGTGCCACTTGGATAAACTGGAGCCCCTGTCGGCCGATACCGCAAGTCGCTGGAAGGTTCTCATGAGCAAGTTCGGGGTGAGCCAGCCCGTCCGCCGGCTGGAAGATCTCAGGTTTCTTACCGGAGAGGGCCGCTACGTTGACGACATCAATGTCGAGAGACAGGTTTACGCCTGTGTCGTCCGCTCGAGCGTCGCCCATGGCCGCATCCTGGGCCTGAATACCGATTCGGCGAAGCGCCTGCCGGGGATCGTCGACATCATCACCGCGGAAGAACTCGAAGCCCGGGGCGCCAATGCCCTGAGTTGTGAAATCCCGCTCAAGAACCGTGACGGCAGCCGCCGCGCGAATCCGGCCCGACCGGTGCTGGCCAGTGGCCGGGTGCGCTACGTGGGGGATCCCGTCGCTTTCGTGGTTGCCGAGTCCAGGGAGCAGGCGCGTGACGCCGGAGAGAGGGTCGAGCTGGAGGTGGATCCGATGGAGGCCGTGACGAGGACCGACACCGCCGATGCCGAAGACGCGCCGCGGGTGCACGATGAGGTGAGGCGAAACCTCATTTTCGACTGGGAGTTCGGCGACGAGCAGTCGGTGAAATTGGCCATGGAGTCGGCTGCGTACAGGGTCGAGTTACGCCTGGTCAACAACCGCGTGGTTGCGAATTCCATGGAGCCCCGCGGCGCGCTGGCAGACATCGATACCCGCGACGGAACGCTCACGCTTTACACCAACACCCAGGGAGTCTGGGAAATCCACGCGATCATTGCCGAAAGTCTTGGCCTGGACCCGCAGCAGGTACGCGTGGTGACGCCGGACGTGGGCGGTGGTTTCGGCATGAAGGGCGTCAACTATCCGGAGCAGGTGCTGACCGCCTACGCGGCACACAAGCTCGGGCGCCCGGTGAAGTGGTGTCCGGACCGAAGCGAAGCGTTTCTTTCCGACACCATGGGACGCGACCACGTTACTAGGGCGGCGCTCGGTTTCGACGAGGACCACCGCGTCGTTGCCATGGCGGTAGACACCCGCGCCAACATGGGGGCGTACCTTTCAGACTACGCGCCTTTCATTCCGACCGTCTCCGCAGTCAAGGTGCTTTCCGGTGTCTACGACGTGAAGAGACTCCATTATCGCGTCCGCGGTGTCGCGACCAACACCACCCCGGTGGATGCGTACCGCGGCGCCGGGCGTCCCGAGTCCATCTTCGTTATCGAGCGGCTGATGGACGAGTCCGCACGGGCGCTCGGCACCGATGCGGTGACCCTGAGGCGGAAGAATCTCATCACCGCCGGGTCGATGCCCTTCAAGACGGCGGCCGGTGAAGTGTATGACTGCGGAAACTTCGCCGCGGTGATGGATGCGGCCTTGGCCCGGGGCCTCACGGACGGATTTCCCGCGCGCCGGCGTGAGGCGCAAACCCGAGGTAAGCTGCGCGGGCTTGGGCTTTGCTGTTACATCGAATCCACCATGGGGTGGCCGGAGGAGAACGCCGAAATTCGTTTCCGCGGCGATGGCTTGGTTGAGGTGCTCGTCGGGACCCAGTCCAGTGGTCAGGGGCACGAGACCGCTTACGCTCAGCTCGTGCACCAGAGCCTGGGCGTTCCCTTCGACGGGATACGCGTGATTCAGGGGGATACGGCGCGCATAACCCAGGGGGGCGGAACGGGAGGCTCGCGTTCCCTCACCGCCCAGGGCTGGGCCATTGGCGATGCGGTCGAGGCGGTGATCGAAAGAAGCCGCCGGCTCGCGTCCGAGCGGCTGGAAGCCGCCGTCGAGGACGTTGAATTCGAGAGCGGGCGATTCCGCATCGTAGGCACCGACCGCGCGATCACGCTGCTGGCGCTCGCCCGCTCCTTCGCCGAAGAGAGTGAGGCAACGGGTTCCCATCCGATGAACGGCCAGGCGTCGGTCAAAATTGCAGACTGGGCTTTTCCCAACGGCTGTCACCTGGCCGAAGTGGAAATCAGCCCCGAAACGGGGCAGCTGGAGATCGTCAACTACACCGTGGTCGACGACTTCGGCAACGTCATCAACCCGCTGCTGCTCGAGGGCCAGGTCCACGGCGGCGTGGTCCAGGGCGCCGGACAGGCGCTGATGGAATGCGCCGTATATGACGACGCAGGCCAACTCCTCACCGGCTCGTTCATGGACTATTGCATGCCCAGGGCCGCCGACTTTCCGTTTTTCGACTTCAACACCCTGGGTGTTCCCACGCTCAGTAATCCTCTGGGAATCAAGGGTTGTGGCGAAGCAGGAGCCGTGGGCTCGACCGCTGCGGTTGCAAACGCGGTGCACGACGCACTCGCGGTTGCGGGCGTCGGGCCCTTGGACATGCCGTTCACGCCG
>DATIPL010000461.1:0-2131 GCA_035471965.1 Gammaproteobacteria bacterium | reverse complement strand
GCGTCGCCGCTGTCTTTCGCGCCACCTTTTTCCAGCGCCGCCACCTGCGCCTCGAGACGCTCGAGCTTTTCCCGGGTGCGGGCCAGCACCGCCGACTGCACTTCGAATTCTTCCCGGCTCACGAGATTCATGCGTGAGAGTGAAGCGGAGATCACTTCCTTCAGGTTCCTGCGCACATCCGCATTGAGCTGCGCCACGCCGTCGGGGAGCGAATCGGCAATGCGGCGCACGAGGTCATCCAGGTTGCGGCTCTGCTTTGTGGTCATAGCGGCGAAACTCGTTCTTGCGATTCGGCTTCGCCGCACCTTAGCTTTGCGGCGCTTCTCCGGCAAGGCGCTTCGGCAAGGGCGACGAATCGTTCGATGGACGCCCCGGGAAGTGTGACTGCGGTCGGCTTGCGGACTATAAATAGATCCCGGCGCCGCTTAAACTATTCAATACAAGTAACGGATTCGAAAGAGAATATTGGTCAGAGGTCGAGGATGCCCGCAGGTCCCAAGCTGGTTGACAAGTCGGTGTTGAAGACCCTGGTGCCGCCGGCTTCGCTCAACGCGGAAAATTTCCAGGAACTCGCCAACAAGGCGGTGATGGAAGACATCGCCCCCGGCAAGCTGCTGTTCAAGAAAGGCGATCGTGACCGCAAAACGATTTATCTGCTCTCCGGGCAGATCGATCTCGTCGGCGAGAGCGGAAAGCAGGGCAGCATCACCGGCGGCACCAAGGAAGCCAGGCACCCCGTCGCCAACCAGCAGCCGCGCCAGGTCACGGCGCAGGCGAAAAGCCGCGCCACCATCGTTCGCTTCGACAGCGATCTGCTGGATGTGCTTCTGACGTGGGATCAGCTCTCCGGGATTGAAGTCAGCGACATCTCACCCGACGAGAAAGAAAAAGCGCCCGAGAGCGGCGACTGGATGACGCGCATCCTCCAGAGCAAGGCGTTTCTGCGCATTCCCCCGGCGAACATCCAGGCCATGTTCATGCGGCTGAAAGAAGTTCCGGTGAAGGCAGGCCAGACCATCATCAATCAGGGTGACCCCGGCGATTATTACTACATCATCAGCCGGGGCATCTTCAAAGTCGCGCGGGAATCCGCCAACGGCACCAGCGTCGTCCTCGCCGAGCTCAAAGACGGTGAAGCCTTCGGCGAGGAGGCTTTGCTGTCCGAGGCGAAGCGAAATGCCACCATTGTTGCCGAGACCGACGGTCTGCTGATGCGCCTGTCCAAGGAGGACTTCACGCATTTGCTCAAGGAACCGATGCTCAAAGACGTGGATTTCGGCACGGCGAAGAAGATGGTCAGCGACGGCGCGGTGCTTCTCGACGTGCGCATGGACAGCGAGCACCGCGCAAACAGCATCAAGGGCAGTATGAACGTGCCGCTGTACATGCTTCGACTCAAATCGGAGAGCCTCGACCCGGGTAAGAAATACATCTGCTATTGCGAGACCGGACGCAGGAGCTCCGCCGCCGCCTATCTTCTGAGCGAGAAGGGCTTCGAAAGCTACGTGCTCAAGGGTGGCCTCCAGAGCCTGCCTCACGGAAACTAGCCGCCATCTGTTTTTCGGGCGCACACACGAAGACCGAATCATGACCGATCGCTACGGGGTGATGGGCCACCCCGTCGCCCACAGCAAATCTCCCTTCATCCACGCGAGGTTCGCCGCCCAGACTTCGCAGGATCTCGTCTACGAGGCCATCGACGTGGAGCCGGGCGGTTTCGCCGCGGCGGTGGAGACATTCCGTTCCGGCGGGGGGCGGGGGCTCAACGTCACCCTGCCGTTCAAGCAGGAGGCCTTCGCCGCGTCGCATAAGGTTTCCGATCGGGCGCGGCGTGCCGGCGCCGTCAACACTTTGAGCTTCGAAGACGAGGCTGTGCGCGGCGACAACACCGACGGCGTCGGCCTGGTGCGGGACCTGGTTTCCAACCTGGGGCTCGAAATCCGTTCACGCCGGGTGCTGCTGCTGGGCGCGGGCGGCGCGGCCCGGGGCGTGCTCGGACCGCTCCTGGACGAAGCGCCGTCGGAGCTGGTGGTGGCCAACCGCACCGTGTCGCGCGCCGAGTCGCTGTGTCGGGACTTCGCCGACCAGGGCGCCGTTCGCAGCGCGGGCTTCGAGGCTCTGGAAGGCGGCG
>DATIPL010000460.1:0-2243 GCA_035471965.1 Gammaproteobacteria bacterium | reverse complement strand
ATGGGCGCCGGCAAGGAATCCTTGATGAAGGTGCGCGGCAACGAGATTTCCCTCATCCCGCAGGAGCCCCTGAGCGCGCTCAATCCGCTGCACAGGGTGGAGAAACAGATTGGGGAATCGCTTTTCGTGCACAAGGGGCTCGCACCCGAGGCGGCCCGGGCGCGAACCCTGGAGCTTCTCAATCTGGTGGGCGTTCGCAACCCGGAGCAGCGTCTTTCGTCCTACCCGCACCAGCTTTCCGGAGGCCAGAGGCAACGCGTCATGATCGCCATGGCGCTGGCCAACGAGCCGGAGCTGCTGATTGCGGACGAGCCCACCACCGCGCTCGACGTGACCATCCAGGCCCAGGTGCTGGAGCTGCTGGAAGATCTGCAGACCCGGCTGGGTATGTCGATGTTGCTCATCACCCACGATCTCACCGTGGTGCGCAAGGTGTCCGATCGGGTCTACGTGATGCAGGGCGGCGAAATGGTGGAGTCCGGCGAAACCGCAAAGGTGTTCGACGATCCGGTGCATCCGTACACGCGCAAGCTGCTCGCGGCGCAACCGTCGCCGGCGCAGCCGCGCGCCGCGCGAACCCCGAACGCCATCGTGGAAGCCGAAGACGTTCGCGTGTGGTTTCCCGTCCGCGCCGGCGTTCTGCGCCGGACCGTGGACCACATCAAGGCGGTCGACGGGATTTCCCTCACCGTTCGCGAAGGCCGCACCGTGGGTGTCGTCGGCGAAAGCGGCTCGGGAAAAACCACTCTCGGCCTGGCTTTGCTCAGGCTGGAGCGAAGCGGCGGCGAGATTTCGTTCTCCGGACGGGAGATCCAGAAGCTGCGCGCTAAGGCGCTGCGACCGCTTCGCCGGGAGATGCAGATGGTGTTTCAGGATCCTTACGGCAGCCTGAGCCCGCGCATGTCCGTGAGTCAGATCGTCGAAGAGGGGCTCAAAGTGCATGAGCTCGGAGGCAGCGAAGCAGAACGCGACGACATGATCGTGGCTGCGCTCGAGGAAGTGGGCCTGGATCCGGAGACCCGCCATCGCTACCCGCATGAGTTCTCCGGCGGCCAGCGCCAGCGCATCGCCATCGCCCGGGCCATCGTGCTCAAGCCCCGCTTTGTCGTCCTGGATGAGCCCACCTCGGCGCTGGACATGTCGGTGCAGGCGCAGATTGTCGACCTGCTGCGCGAGATCCAGACCAATCACAACATCGCCTACCTGTTCATCAGCCACGATCTTCGCGTGGTGCGGGCTTTGAGCGACGAGATCATCGTCATGCGCGACGGCAAGGTGGTGGAGCACGGCCCGGCCAAAGACGTCACCGAATCACCGTCCGCCCCCTACACCCGCGCGCTGATGGCGGCGGCCTTTGATCTCGAGGTGACCGAGGCCGGCGCGGTGTCGGAGTGAGGTAATTGGTGATGGGTGGCGTGACAGTCGTGAACCCGCTGAAGGGCGGCTGTTCCCCGCTACTCACCCATCACCAGTCACCTATCACTTGTTCCCCGCCCGGCGCCCGGGCACGATCTGTACCCCTGCCCCTGCCGCGTGCCCCCGCCCGCAATATTTGACTGTTTTAGTCAGGAATTTTAGGATACCTGACTAAATTAGTCAGGAATGGCACACGCTTTGTAGGGTCATTCCGAAAACCAGCGCAAACAGAGACTTATGGCTACCGGACAAGAAAGCGTCGAAGCCCTCGTGCGAAAGGAGTACGAGCACGGGTTCTACACCGAACTTGAGGTGGACACCGTCCCGCCGGGACTGAACGAGGACGTCATCCGCCACATCTCGGCAAAAAAGAAGGAACCGGCCTTCCTGCTGGACTGGCGCCTCAGGGCCTACCGGCACTGGTTGACCATGAAAGAGCCGGGCGGGGCGAATGTCCATCACCCGCCCATCGACTACCAGGCGATCTCCTATTACTCGGCGCCCAAGTCCGGGGATGACGGGCCGAAAAGCCTTGACGACGTGGATCCCAAGCTGCTGGAGACCTACGAGAAACTGGGCATTCCGCTAAACGAACGCGCCGCGCTGGCCGGCGTCGCCGTCGACGCCGTGTTTGACAGCGTGTCCGTCGCCACTACGTTCAAGGATAAGCTGGCGGAAGTCGGGGTGTTTTTCGGCTCCTTCTCGGAGGCGGTTCACAACCATCCCGAACTCATCGAGGAATATCTCGGCACGGTGGTGCCGTACACGGACAACTTTTTCGCCTCGCTCAATTCGGCCGTCTTCACCGACGGTTCGTTTTGTTACAT
>DATIPL010000459.1:0-2231 GCA_035471965.1 Gammaproteobacteria bacterium | reverse complement strand
CGAAACGTCTTGAAACGGTACGATTTGCGACCAACTCAAAGCCGCAAGTTACCACTTCGGGGGCTGGACGCACGCGGCCGGAGTTGGCGGGTGTACCGCGGGGTTCCTCCGAGGGTCCGCAATGGGCTGCAAGAATACAGGAGACGATGTTGAGGAAAAGAAGCCTGACTCCGTGGCGTGGCCTGCTCGGCGCACGGCACGGAGAGCGCGAAGCGGAGCATCCCCTGGATGTTTTCCATCGCGAAATCGACCGTGTTTTCGACAATCTATGGCGTGACGTCGAGTGGCCCATGCTCGGCCACAGGGAAAGCCTTTTCGGCCCGATGGCGCCGAGGATGGACGTGACCGAGGACGAGGATCGGGTTCGCGTCGCGGTCGAGCTGCCTGGCATGGACGAGAAAGACGTCGAGGTCGTGCTGAGCGACAACGTTCTCACCATCAAGGTCGAGAAGGAGGAAAGCGAGAAGGCGCATACCTACATGGAGCGCGCCTACGGTTCCTTCTACCGGACCCTGCCGCTCGACGTCGAGATCGTGACCGACAAGGTCGAGGCGACCTTCGACAAGGGGGTATTGACCATCGATCTGCCGAAGACGCCCGAGGCCAAGAAGGCCTACCGAAAGGTCCCGGTTCGCACCGTCGGGGTGGTCAAGAAGCTGGAGAAGGCCGCGTAACACGGCCGAACGCATGATCGCGAGCGGGCCGTCGACAGCGGCCCGCTTTTCTAGCGGGACCAACGGTGTCCGCGCGGCCGTTTTGGCCTTTACCTTGGCGACGCCGATCCGACGCCGGACAGTCCTTGGGACTCGATGCCGCTCCGGCGCAGCGTCAACACCTCGTCAACGTTCCGCATCCTGCCGGTGGGACGCCAACCGCGCCTGCGGTAGAAGCCATGCGCGCGCACTCCCGGATCGGGATTGGCGAGCAGCCAGATCTCGGCATGGCCCTGCGCGAAGAGCCAGGCCTCCACCAGCGCCAGGAGCGTTCCGCCGATGCCCTGGTTCTCGTACTCGGGGCGCACCGCCACGACCAGCACCTCGCCGGTCGCGCCGTCGCCCATCGCGAAGCCGACGGCGGTGCCCGAATCTTCGCAGATCCAGCCCTTCACCTGCGCGCGCATCGCCGCCGCGACCGACTCCGGCGTAATGCCGTAATCCCGCTCGAGCTCGACCAGCGTCACCGCATTCTCGACGGTCGACAGCCGCACAGCGAGCGCGGCCGGCAGGTCGTCGATGTGCATTTCGCGGTAGGAACAGCTCATGCCGTCAACCGAGTCCGTGACGCACCGATCCGGCGCCGCAGCTGGCGGCGCAGCCGGCGGAGCTCCACGACATGGGAGTCTCCGGATCCGGGCTTTTCCAAAATTCCGACCTCGCCCGCCCGACGCCGCCGAACGTCGCACCGCACGACCGAAGTCGATCGCGCCGCAAGCGAAGCAATGCGCCGGCATCCACACAGATTAAATCCGTCGAATCTATCCTCATCCTGCCTTCGAATAGTTCCGCTCGTGTTCACCAGCCGGCGTCGGAGGACAAAACAGAACAGAGGTTTGCCTCTTATTCAAAATAAAAAATTCTATTCCATGAAAAATATGCGCAATATGGTTTTGTATTATAAGCGAACCATTTTCAATCATACCATATTATATTCATCGATATATTTCCCGTTCCATTGCATCCCCCATTAGCCGTAGCCATCTATTTATAGATAGGGAAAGGAATGGGATAGATGAAAGGGATAATGAATGTCCCTGGAAGAATTCTCCTTGGCACACAGCCCCGCGGCTTCGGCGAAGGGCGTGTCCGACGATGCGGTCAAAGACGCGCTAAACGGTCGAAAGGATCGGAACGATGACGGATGATCCGATCGATCTCGACGAACACCGCGGCATGGCTGCCCAGCAGGCGACCGAAGTACGCCGGCAGCGGCTCCACGAATTCCAGGCCGATCAGGCGGCGCTGTTACGACGCCAGGAAGAACTCGAGCAACTTCTTCTGGCCGTGCCGGCGGAAACTTGGCCGGAGGCCGCGGCCAAGGCGCAGTATCTGATTCAGCTCTTTGCCGCCACACCGGAGGCTCAAGACCCGCGCCGAAAAGAGCTCATCGCGCATGCCCTAGAGGATCTCAGCCGATTGTGCGATCGTGACAAGCAACCCTCATGAGGGATTCTTCGATTACGGATGAGATCAGCGAGCAATCCGCTTGCGAGATCGCCGAAACGTGGCAGTGCC
>DATIPL010000458.1:0-12813 GCA_035471965.1 Gammaproteobacteria bacterium | reverse complement strand
GACCAGAAAGATGACGTACTCGGCAATGTTCTTCGAGTGGTCCCCGATGCGTTCCAGGGAGCGCACGATGAAGGTCACGTCGATTGCGTGTCCCACGTTGCGCGAGTCTTCCATGATGTATGTCGCGAGCCTTCTGAGCGCCGACTGGAACTCGCTGTCAAGCTCGGCGTCGCCTTTGGCCACGTCCAGCGCCAGCTCCACGTCCAGCCGTGCCAGGGCATCCAGCGCATCCCGCAGCATCTTCTTCGCCAGCCGCGACATGGAATGGGTGTCGCGCAGCAGGTTGTGGCTGGGCTGGGATCCGGCGGACTCGTACATGTGAATGGTCATGCGGGCGATGCGCTCGGCCTCGTCACCGATACGCTCGAGATCCGTTACCGCCTTGCCCAGAGACATGATCATCCTCAGATCCCGGCCCATGGGTTGGCGTAAGGCAAGCATATTCACCGCCCGCTCGTTGGCCTCGACGTCCATGAAGTTGACCACGTGATCCCGGGCGATGACCTGGCGTGCCGCTTCGACGTCCTCGTCGCGCAGCGCTTCCATCGCGCGGCTGATTTGATCCTGAACCACGCCCCCCATGCGCAGCACGAGTGAGTTCAGCTCCTCCAGCTCCTGATCGAAGCGCTTTACCGTATGTTCTTCCATTGTGCTCCAAATTTCTGATCGGCCGGTAACTTCGTTACACCAGTCTCGTAACCAGGTCGGCGGTGCATTGAACACATTTCTCTTCCCGATCTTTGCTCGTTTACACTCCCGTCTTGTTCCCTTTGCAGCGAGGGAGCGGGGAGCGGCCCGAAATCATGAGCGGCAGAGCCTCTGCTCTCCGATCTGTCATCAGCCGAAGCGACCGGTGATGTAATCTTCGGTCAGGCGGTGGCGGGGATTGGTGAATATCTGGTTCGTCTCTCCCACCTCAATCAGATCGCCCAGATGAAAGTATGCAGTCCGCTGCGAGACTCGCGCCGCCTGCTGCATCGAGTGGGTCACGATAGCGATCGTGTAGTTCTCTCTCAGCTCATCAATCAGCTCTTCTATTCTTGCCGTCGCGATGGGGTCGAGCGCGGAGCACGGCTCGTCCATGAGAATGACTTCGGGACTGACGGCGATGGCCCGGGCGATGCAGAGCCGCTGCTGTTGCCCGCCGGAGAGGCTGGTGCCGGTGTTGCCGAGACGATCCTTCACCTCCGACCAGAGACCCGCGCGTTCCAGGCTGTGCCGGACAATCTCGTCAGTCTCGGCGCGGCCGTTGACCAGACCATGGATTTGGGGCCCGTAGGCAACGTTGTCATAAATGGATTTGGGAAATGGGTTCGGTTTCTGGAATACCATGCCCACGCGCGCCCGTAGCTGCACCACGTCCAGCGCCGGGTCGTATATATCCTTCCCGTCCAGCGTAATCGTCCCCGTCACCCGGCAGCCCTCGATGGTGTCGTTCATACGGTTGAGGCAGCGCAGATAGGTTGACTTTCCACAGCCCGAAGGTCCGATCATGGCAACCACCTCGTTGCGGCCGATGTCGAGATTTACGTTCTTGATGGCGAGCTTGTCTCCGTAATAGACGTTGACGTCGCGGGTCTGCATTCGTGGGTCATCGACCGTGATGTCGCCTACGGTTCCGGAGAACCCGTCTTCATCGGCTTCGGCCTTGCGGGACTTCACACGCGAGCTCCTGTTCGAAGCGGGCCGCGGAGCCGGCGTCAGCGCGCTGACGGATTCTTCCGCTTGCTGTGATGAGGCTTGAGTGTGCATTCGCTTTTCCCCGTTTTTCATTGGCCCTCGCGCTTACCAGCGGCGCTCGAACCGGCGCCTCAACATGACCGCCAGCGCGTTCATCAGGATGAGAAAGCAGAGCAGCACCATAATGGCGGCGGACGTGCGCTCCACAAAGGCGCGCTCCGGGCTGTCCGCCCAGAGAAAGATCTGTACCGGGAGCACCGTCGAGGGCTCGAGCGGGCCGCCCGGGACGTCGACGATGAAGGCCACCATTCCGATCATCAGCAGCGGCGCGGTTTCGCCCAGGGCCTGAGCCATGCCGATAATGGTGCCGGTGAGCATCCCGGGCATCGCCAGCGGCAGCACGTGATGGGTGATCATCTGGGTCTTCGATGCCCCCATACCGAGCGCCGCCTCGCGAATCGAGGGCGGCACGGATTTCAGCGCCGCGCGGCTGGCGATGATGATGGTCGGCAGCGTCATCAGGGTCAGCACAAGGCCGCCGACCAACGGCGCCGATCGGGGCAGGCCGAAAAAGTTGATGAACACGGCCAGGCCCAGCAGTCCGAAGACGATGGAGGGGACCGCCGCAAGGTTATTGATGTTGACCTCGATGATGTCTGTCCATCGGTTCTTGGGCGCAAATTCCTCCAGATAAATCGCAGCCGCCACGGCGATAGGAAAGGACAGCATCAAGGTGATGAGCAAGGTATAGAAAGAGCCCGTGATGGCGCCGCGAATGCCGGCGAGCTCCGGCTCGCGGGAGTCGCCCGCGGTGAAGAAGGTGGTGTTGAACTGTTTTCTGATTTGCCCGGACGCCTCGAGCTGCTCGATCCAGGCGATCTGCTGATCGCTGACGCGGCGGTTCGACTCCGGTGCCGAGCGATCGATATATCCCTTCATCAGCATATCGATGTCATCGTCGGCCGGGAGCCAGACTTTCTCCGTTGTCCCGAGCAGGCCTGGATTCGCCAGCAGCCTTTCTCTCAGCTCGAAGCCCGCGCCGCTGCTGATGGTGCCGAAAAGCATGCGCTTCTCTCGACGTCCGCCGACGCCGGGGAAGGCTTCCTGCATGGCCTGCTTGACCACGCCCGTGTAGTCGGCCCGACTCAGGGATTCCGAGTCGTCGGCATCGGTAACGCCCAGCACTTCAGGGTCATAGCGGATCTGCAGCTGGATATGGGTCTGCATGAAAGCGGTCCAACCCTTGGAGACGATGTCGCCGAAGAGCAGGGCGACGAAGGAAATGCCCAGCAGAATGGCCACCAAGCCGTAGGCGCGGAAGCGCTTCTCCGCCGCCTGCCGCCGGCGCAGGCGCCGTTGAGATTCCGGAGAATTGTGCCAGGAGGCAGGCGCGGAGGGCCGCTGGTCCGCCGTCAGGCTCGCGTCAGTCATATTGCTCCCTGTATTTTCTGACCACGTGCAGCGCCACCACGTTGAGCGCCAGCGTCACCGCGAACAGCAGCAGCCCGAGGGCGAACGCCGCCAGGGTCTTGGCGCTGTCGAACTCCTGATCGCCCACGAGCAGAGTCACGATCTGCACCGTCACCGTGGTCACGGCTTCGAGCGGGTTGGCGGTGAGGTTGGCGGCGAGACCCGCGGCCATCACCACGATCATGGTCTCGCCGACGGCGCGGGAGACCGCGAGCAGCAGGCCGCCGATAATGCCCGGCAGCGCCGCGGGCAGAACGATCTGCGTGATCATTTCCGATCGGGTGGCGCCGAGGCCGTAGGCGCCGTCCCGCAGCGACTGGGGCACGGCGTTGATTACGTCGTCGGAGAGCGAGGAAACGAACGGAATGAGCATGATCCCCATGACGAATCCCGCCGCCAGTGCGCTTTCGGAAGACACTTCGAGTCCGATAGCGTTTCCCGTGTCACGGACCAAAGGGGCCACGGTCAGGGCGGCAAAGAAGCCGTACACCACCGTTGGAATACCGGCGAGAATTTCCAGCAGCGGCTTGGCCACGCCGCGCACCCGGGGCGCCGCATACTCGGCAAGATAAACTGCGGAAAACAGTCCGATGGGCGCCGCCACCAGCATGGCGATGAAAGAGATCATCAGGGTTCCGGCGAACAGTGGAATGGCGCCGAATGCACCGGACGAACCCACCTGGTCCTCGCGAATAGCGGTCTGCGGGCTCCATTCGAGGCCGAAAAGAAACTCGCCGATGGGCACGCGATCGAAAAACCGAATCGATTCGAACAGCACCGACAGCACGATGCCGACGGTGGTGAAAATGGCCACGGTCGAGCTGATGATGAGGAAGCACTTGACGACGCTCTCGACCTTGTTTCGAGCCCGAGTCTCGGGGGAGACCATGCGCCAGCCGATGCTGACGCCGCCTATGGCGATGGCCAGCGCCACCACGCTCAACGCCGCGGCGCTGATCTGCTGGAGATTGCGCAAGTGGTCTGCGGCGGCCTTCATGGCCGGATCCGGATCCCGGGAGACCACGTTTCCGCTGACCATGTTCTTGATATCGTTGAGCACCAGGCTCAGCCGTTCCGGCGGCAGGGACTGGTAGTCGGCGGGAAGGGCGCCGATGACGAGGTGCTGAATGACGGTGGGCTCGAAGGCGATCCAGAGGAACAGAACCAGCACCGCCGGAATGCCGCACCACATGGCGGTCAGCGTGCCGTAATAACTCGGCAGCGAGTGGAGCGCTTTGATCCCGCCGCAGCGTGTCGCCACCGCGAACGATCGTCGCCTTCCGAGGTGGAAGGCGAGCCCCATCAATACCAGCAGGGCAACGACGAGGGTGGGCGTCTCCATGGGCTTGTTCTGATTCTAGTTACGTCTGCAAACGTTTCAAAAGAAAAAAGACGGCGACCGTTAAACGGCCGCCGTCTCCGTCGGCTCGCAGTCTCTCCAGCGAAAGCTCCGGTGTCTTCAGTTGGAAGCGAGCTTGAGGCTGGTCAGGTTCTTGACGTCGGCAACGAATTTCCTGCGCTCGGCCTCGGGCATCGGAATGAGTCCCTTGTCCGCCAGATATCCGTTCGGCCCCCAGGCCTTCTCGCTGGTGAACTCGGCGAGATACTCCTGAATTCCGGGCACCTTGCCGATGTGCGCCTTCTTGACGTAGAAGTAAAGCGGGCGCGAGACCGGGTAAGCACCGTCGGCGATCTTTTCGAAAGTGGGGGCAACACCCTCAATCAACGACCCCTGGATCTTATCCGTGTTCTGATCCAGAAAGCTGAAGCCGAAAATCCCCAGAGCAGCGGGATTGGCCTCGAGCTTCTGAACGATCAGGTTGTCGTTCTCGCCCGCCTCGACGTAACCGCCGTCCTCGCGCACGGACGCGCACACGACCTTGTGGCGCTCCTTGTCCGAATCCTTCAGCATCTTTATGGCGTCGAAGGCGTCACACCCTTCCTCCATGACCAGCTCGACGAACGCGTCGCGGGTACCGGAGGTCGGCGGGGGACCCAGCACCTCGATCTTCGAGTTGGGCAGCGAAGGATTGATCTGCTTCCACGTTTTGTAGGGGTTCTCGACCAGACGCGCGCCGCCGGCGGGATCCGGCACCTCCTTGGCCAATGCGAGGAAAAGCTCCTTGCGGGTGAGCTGCAGCGGGTCCACCTTCTTGGAGTTGGCCACCACGATGCCGTCGTAGCCGATCTTGACTTCGAGAATGTCGCTCACGCCGTTCTTGGCGCAGCGCGCCACCTCGGACTTCTTGATCCGGCGCGAGGCGTTGGTGATGTCGGGGTTCTCGACGCCCACGCCCTCGCAGAAGAGCTTCAGGCCGCCGCCGGAGCCGGTGGACTCGATTTTCGGCGTCTTGAAGCGGGTCGTTTTGCCGAACTGTTCCGCCACCACCGTGGCGAAGGGATAAACGGTCGAAGAGCCGACGATGCTGATATAGTCGCGGGCCGCCTGGGCGACCGTCGGGACCGCCAGAACCGCACCGGCCACGACCGCCGCGATGACAGGTTTTCTCATGAGCAATTCCTCTGAATTTTCAATTGAATCAATATATTAAAAGCTTTAATTAATGTCGTTTGCAGCCAGGCAACCGTGCACTCAGGCGTTCACGCTTACGACATGCTCATTAGTAAGTTCGAATGGTTACAGTGATACGCCGAAGATATGACGATGTTGTGACCGCCAGCCGCTCTTGTGGGGAAATCTGCGGCGATTCGACGACTGGATTCCTCCCCGGAGTCGCGGTCGCGGAACCGGGTCAACCGGCTGAAGGCGCAGTCACCGGTTCCAGACAGCGCGGGTCGTCGTTGCGCGGATTGTTGACGTAGGTGCTCACGGGCGTGAGCGAAAGCTCGGTTCCCGCATCGGGCTTCAACAGCGGCAGAAGCAGATCGGAGTTCTCCACCGCTGGATCGAGCCAGGCCTGCCGATCGGCCTCCTGAATGATTACCGGCATGCGGTCATGGACAGCAGCCAGGTGACTGCTGGCGGAGGTGGTCACGATACTGAAGGAGTCCAGCGGGCCGTCGTCGTCCTTCTCCCAGCGATCCCAGAGACCGGCCAGGAACAGCGGCGCCCCGTCTTTGCGATGAATGAAGTACGGCTGCTTGCGTTGAGGCCCGGCTTTCCATTCGAAGTAGCCGTCGGCGGGCACCAGGCAGCGTCGTCGCCTGAAAGGCGTGCGGAAGGCGGGCTTCTTTTCGACCGTCTCGGCGCGGGCATTAATCATGCGGTAACGATCGTTCACCTGCTTGGCCCAGTGGGGGACGAGTCCCCATCGAAGCAGGGCCAGCTCCCTGTCGCCCTCCGCAGAAACCCGGCACACCGGCACCTTTCGGCTTGGGGCCACATTATAGGAGGGCGCAAACTCCACCGTCGCGCTGGCGCCCAGGATGCGCGCGATCTCCGGCACCGATGTCTTCAAGGCGTATCGTCCACACATGGAACGGGATCTAAACCGCGTGACCGCTTCACTTGCAACAGGGGCATCGGTGGGGCAACTTCTGCGGGAATATGACCGGTTCAGATCTCGAAGCAGCCATTGCCGCCTGCATGCTGGCGGACCAGCCGCGATTCACTCGGCGACTGGCAACATTGGGTCGAAAAGAACGCGGCAAAAACGGGATTCGGCGGGCGCGTTCGCGCCTGCGCGACGAGATCGCGCGCTCGGTGGAGCGACGACGGCGGCGACTTTCCGACTTGCCCAGGGCCGCGCCGCTCGAGGAACTGCCCATCGCTTCCGCAAGAGGGGAAATCGCCGAAACCATCAAGGCTCATCCGGTCACAATCGTCTGCGGCGAAACCGGGTCGGGAAAGAGTACGCAGCTGCCGAAGATCTGCCTGTCTCTCCGCCGAGGCGTTTCCGGATACATCGGTCACACCCAGCCGCGGCGCATCGCAGCGCGAAGCGTCGCCATGCGCATCGCCTCCGAGCTCGGCTCGGCGACGGGGAACGTGGTGGGCCACAAGGTGCGCTTCGATCGCGACGTGAGCGAAGACAGTTACATCAAGGTCATGACGGACGGCATCCTGCTGGCCGAGATCCAGTCCGATCCGAAGCTGCTCGGCTATGACACCATCATTATCGACGAAGCCCACGAGCGAAGCCTGAACATCGACTTCCTGCTCGGCTATCTCAAGCTGCTGTTGCCATCGCGACCCGATCTGAAGGTGGTGGTGAGCTCCGCAACTATCGACACCCGGCGTTTCTCCGATTTCTTTGACGGCGCTCCCGTGGTCGAGGTTGCGGGTCGAGCTTACCCGGTGGAAGTGCGCTATCGCCCCGCGGACTCGGATGAAAGTGACGGGCCGGATCCCGTTTCCCATGCGGTGGACGCGATCAGCGGGCTGTGGAATGAAGCGCAGGGTGACATCCTCGCTTTCTTCCCCGGCGAACGCGAAATCGTCGAGGCGGCGCGGGCGCTGCGAGAGAAGAAGCTCGAGGGCGCGGAAATTCTGCCGCTTTACGCGCGCCTGCCGCTGGCAGGTCAACGCCGCGCCATCGAGCCGGGCAAGGTGCGGCGTGTCGTGCTGGCGACCAATGTCGCGGAGACCTCGCTTACGGTTCCCAACGTGCGCGCCGTGGTGGATACGGGGGTCGCCCGCATCAGCCGCTACAACCGGCACTCCGGCGTGCAGCGCCTGCCCGTCGAGCCGGTTTCCCGCGCCTCCGCGGCGCAGCGCAAGGGACGCTGCGGGCGCGTCGGTCCGGGTGTCTGCGTGCGCCTTTACGCGGAGTCCGATCACGACAGCCGACCGGAGTATACCGAGCCCGAAATCCTTCGGACCAATCTTGCTTCCGTGCTTTTGCGCATGCGCGCCCTCGGGATTCGAGAGCTCGATGCGTTTCCCTTCATCGATGCTCCGGCCCGGCGTCACGTCAACGACGGCCTGCGCCTGCTCCGCGAGCTCGGAGCCCTGGACTCCCACGATCAGCTCACCGAAACGGGGCAGCGCCTGGCGCGACTGCCACTCGATCCGCGCCTCGGGCGCATGCTTCTCGCCGCCGAAGTCTACGACTGCGTCGCCGACATTTTAGTCATCGCATCCGCGCTGAGCGTATCGGATCCCAGGGATCGCCCACCCGGTCGGGAAGCTGCGGCGGATGCGGCTCATCGTCGTTTCGCGGACGGGCGCTCCGATTTCCTCACTCTACTGAATCTGTGGGCATTGTTTTTCAACAAGACCCGAGGGCTGCCGGAAAACGCGATCAGAAAATTCTGCCGCAAGCGTTTTCTTTCTTTCACCAGAATGCGCGAGTGGCGGGACGTCCACGATCAGTTGCGCGCGCTGGCCGCGGAGCTCGGGATTCATCGCGGGCGCATCGGCGCAGGATACGCGCGGGTGCACAAGGCGTTGCTTGCAGGGTTGCTTCGAAACGTCGGGTTCCTGTCGGCTGAGCGGGAATATACGGGCGTGCGTGGGGCGAATTTTCGGGTGGTGCCGGGGTCGGCGCAGCACCCCGGCCAGGCGAAGTGGATTATGGCGGGCGAGCTCGTGGAGACTTCGAGGCTTTACGCCTTCACCGCCGCTCGCGTCCGGCCGGAATGGGTGGAGGAGGCCGCTGGCGATCTCGTACGCAAGAGCTACTTCGATGCGCATTGGGACGAGAAGCGCGGCGAGCCGATGGTCTACGAGCAAACGGCGCTTTACGGGCTGACCATCATTCCGAAGCGCAGGCGTCGATACGGGGCCGTCAGCCTCGAGGAGGCCAGACGGATATTCATTCGCGCAGCGCTGGTAGAGGAGCGCATGGATCGTGATCCGCCGTTTCTCCGTCACAACCGGACTGTGGTCGCCCGGCTCCGATCCTTCGACCATCGCATGCGGCAGCCCGACGTATTCATCTCCGATGGGGCGCTGTTCGATTTCTATGACCACCGTGTTCCGTCCCAGGTGTGCGATGTGGCGAGCTTTGAAGGCTGGGTGAGACAGCTCGACGAGGATGATATTGACGATCTGAGCTTGAACGAAGAGGCGATTACCGAAGGAAAGATGATCGACGACTTCAGCACCCGTTTCCCGGACGAGCTCGAAGCCGGCGGCCGGCGCTTCGCGCTTCGTTATCGCTTCGCCCCGGGTGAGCCGGACGACGGAATCACGATGCTCGTGCCGTTGGACGTACTGGGAGAGCTCGAGCCGAGATCATTCGATCGGCTGATTCCCGGTTATCTCGAGGAGAAGGTGCAGTCGCTCTTGCGCGCGCTGCCGAAGTCGCTGCGCCGGGAGATTGTGCCGCTCAGTGAATTTTGCACCGGGTTCGTGAACGGTGTGGCCGCGCCGGGAGGCTCGCTCACCGGCGCGCTGGCCGCCCACGCCCGCCGCGTGCACGGCGTGGATATTCCGCCAGGCGCATGGCGAACGAAACGACTGCCCGACCATTTGCGCATGCGATTCGCGATTCTCGATGCGGGGGGACATGAAATCGCCCGGGGACGGGATCTCGCGGATCTTCAACGGCGTTTCGCCGGCGGCCGAACATCGGCCACGGAGACCGCCATGACGGAAAGAGACGGGCTCACGGACTGGAGCGTGGACGACCTGGAGGACGAAGTGCGGGTGCGTCATGGAAACCGCGACGCCGTCGTCTACCCCATGCTCGAGGATCGGGGCGACTGCGTTTGCCTCACCGCGAGCGAGTCGCGGGAGCGTGCCCTCGAGCTGCATCGCCAGGGGGTGCGGCGGCTTTTCCTGCTCACGCGGCAGCGCGAGCTTCGGCGTGTGAAAAAAAACCTTCCCGGACTCGAACGCCTGGAGCTCGCCTACTCGGCGGTGCGCGCCGACCCCCCCGCCTGGCAGCGCCAGAACGGAACTCGGGCTGAACTCGAAGGAACGACCGTAAGGCTGGCCGAGCAGATATTGCAGGCGGCCGTTACCGAGGCGCTGGGGGAGTCGGGCGCCGATGTTCGAAGAGAAGCCGACTTTCGCCACAACAGCGAGCGCGCGTTCGCGGCCTTGCCGTCGTTGGCGGCGGATCTGTGCGCCTTATGCGAAGACATCCTTGAACGGCATCGACGCATCCACAGGGACATTGAGGAGAACCCGCCTCCGGCGTCGGCGCAGAGCAGCGGGGACATCCGCCTTCATCTGGATTCTCTGGTCTACCGGGGATTCATACTCGCGACCCCCTTGGGTCACCTGAAAAATTATCCGCGGTATCTGGAAGCTCTGGAGCGGCGCATTGGCAAGATCCGGCTCGGCGGGTCGAAGGACGGGGACAAGGTCTCGACCCTCGCTCCCCTGTGGGAGCGATTCGAGGCTCGTGCGATGGATCATCTTGCCCGTGGCCGTTCCGACCCGGAGCGGGAGCGCTACCGCTGGATGCTGGAAGAGTACCGCGTATCTCTTTTTGCCCAGGAGCTGGGCACCGCCTTTCCCGTCTCTCAAAAACGACTCGACAACCAGTGGGCCAGAGTCAGCTCATGACACTTTTATGAGACCTGCTCTGTCGGCCCGGAGGGTGCGCAACAATTCTGTAATAATTAGCGTTTCAAATCGGGGTGTTGCGACAAACGCTGGGCAAGCCGAGAAATGGTCAAAACCATATTGCTGGTTGAGGACGAGGCCGCTATCCGGGAAATGATTCAAAGCGCGCTGGCTCGCGCCGGTTTCAATCCCGTTCCGGCCGCCGATGCGGCGGAAGCGGAGCGCGTGATGAAACAGACCCGGCCCGATCTCATTCTGCTGGACTGGATGCTGCCCGGGGTGAGCGGCATCGAGCTCGCCAGGCGGCTGAGGCGGGATACCGAAACCCGCGACTTGCCGATCATCATGCTGACTGCGCGATGCGAGGAACCGGACCGGATCTCCGGTCTCGAGGCGGGTGTCGATGACTACGTGGGAAAGCCGTTTTCGATTCGAGAGCTGATGGCGCGAATCCAGGCCGTCCTGCGGCGCACTTCCCCCCGTTCCGAAGGCGAACCGATGGAAATCAAGGGGCTGAAGCTCGACCCGGCCAGCCATCGCGTGACCGCTGAAGGCACACCGATTAAAGTGGGTCCGACCGAATTTCGAATGCTGCGGTTCTTCATGGACAACCGGGAGCGGGTATTTACGCGCGGCCAGTTGCTCGACAACGTCTGGGGCGACAATGTGTATGTGGAAGAACGCACCGTGGACGTGCATATCCGCAGGCTGCGTAAAGCGCTGGCGCCCTTTGGTTACGACAAGCTGGTGCAAACCGTTCACGGGACGGGCTACCGTTTCTCGACCCACATCGATTCATGACCAGGGCTCTTCAGTCCGAGATTCGCCTGGCGATCGTCGGACTCGCCGCATGCTTCATCGTAGGCTGGGTGCTGGACCATCCCCTGCTGGTTCCGCTGCTCGGCGCCGGCGCATATCTGGGCTGGCACCTTGTGAATCTTTATCGGCTGCTTCGCTATCTGGACGACGAAGAGGCGACTTTGCCCCAGTCCGCCGGGACATGGTCGGTCGCGTTGAGAGGTGTCCAGCGAATCAGGGCGCGCGACCGCAAACGCCGTGAGCGCCTGCGAAAGGCGATTGACGATTTTCGACAGGCCGCGAGCGCGATGCCCGACGCGGCGGTGATACTCAGCGATGAAGGGGAAATTACCTGGCTGAACGAGGCGGCAACAGAGCTCCTCGGACTGCGCCACCCCCAGGACATGGACCAGCAGATCGTCAACCTGATTCGAGATCCGGTGTTCGTGGACTACATGGAGCAGCGAAGATTCAAAGAACCCCTGCAGTTCGTTTCCCCCGTGAACGAGAACATCCGTCTGCTGCTGCGGGTGGTGCCTTACGGGTCCAACCGAAATCTGCTGCTCGCTCGAGACGTAACCCGGCTCCACCGCCTGGAGCAGATGCGAAAGGACTTCGTCGCCAATGTTTCCCACGAGCTGCGCAGTCCTCTTACGGTCATCGTCGGCTACCTGGAGACGCTGCGTGACGACCCGGCCGCGGACGAGTCTTTGCAGCGTCCGCTGGAGCAGATGTGGGAGCAGTCCCAGCGCATGTGCTTCATCGTCGAGGACCTGCTCAGGCTTTCACGCATCGAGAACCAGCCGGGCGCAGCACCCAGGGATGCCGTCGGTGTTGCCGAGATGCTGACGCGGATCCGCGAGGACGCGGCCAAGCTCAGTAACGGCGCCCACGACATAGCGTTGAGCACCGATTCGCAGCTGCGGCTGCTGGGGGAGTACAACGAGCTGTACAGCGCATTCTCCAATCTCGTATTCAATGCCGTTCAGTACACGCCGAAGGGAGGAAGGATCGAGATCGCCTGGCAGGCGGAAGACTCCGGTGCCCGGCTCGACGTCATCGATACCGGAATCGGAGTTGAGCCGCATCACTTGCCGCGGCTGACTGAACGCTTCTACCGCGTGGACAAAGCCAGGTCACGCAAAGTCGGTGGGACGGGCCTGGGCCTGGCCATCGTCAAGCACGTGCTCATGCGTCACGACGCTACCATGGACGTGGACAGCGTGCCGGGAGAAGGCAGCCGCTTCAGCTGCCATTTTCCTCGGGAGAGAATACAAGCCGTCGCCGAGCAGCACGCCGTGTCTTCAGGCTGATGTCGCTACCGCCTGGGATCAGGCGACTCGTTTTTCTGCGCTTGCTCTTGTTCAATCGTTTCGGAAGCGGTGCCTCGACGGAAGTAACCGGCGCCTTCTCCGAAAGCTCACTCAGCATCCGTTCCTGAGCGG
>DATIPL010000457.1:0-4355 GCA_035471965.1 Gammaproteobacteria bacterium | reverse complement strand
GGTGCCGGAGGGGCGGGGCTGCGGGCGACCCTGGGCATGGCCGCGGAAGGCCTCTCCACCGCCTGCGTCACCAAGGTCTTCCCCACGCGCAGCCATACGGTCGCCGCTCAGGGCGGTATGAGCGCGTCGTTGGGCAATATGGGGGAGGACGACTGGCGCTGGCACATGTATGACACCATCAAGGGATCGGACTGGCTGGGCGACCAGGACGCCATCGAATACATGTGCCGGGAAGCCGTTCCGGCCGTCGTCGAACTGGAACATTACGGCGTGCCCTTTTCGCGCACCGAGGACGGAAAAATCTATCAGCGACCCTTCGGCGGCATGACCACGCACTACGGAGAAGGCGTTGCCCAGCGCACCTGTGCCGCAGCCGATCGCACCGGACATGCGATCCTGCATACGCTTTATCAGCAGAGCCTCAAGCACCAGGCCGAGTTCTTCATCGAGTATTTCGCTCTTGATCTGCTCATGGATGACGATGGCGCCTGCCGCGGGGTGCTGGCGTGGAATCTCGACGACGGCAGCATTCACCGCTTCAGGGCGCACATGACGGTGCTGGCGACGGGCGGCTACGGGCGCACGTATTTCTCCTGCACTTCCGCTCACACCTGCACCGGCGACGGAAACGCCATGGTACTGAGGGCCGGGTTACCGCTGCAGGACATGGAGTTCGTGCAGTTTCATCCCACCGGCATCTACGGCGCCGGCTGCCTCATCACCGAGGGCGCCCGCGGCGAAGGCGGCTACCTCACGAACTCCGACGGCGATCGCTTCATGGAGCGCTACGCGCCGAATGCAAAGGACCTCGCCTCCCGTGACGTGGTCAGCCGCGCCATGACCATGGAAATCCGGGATGGCCGGGGCGTGGGCGCAGAAGCCGATCATATCCATCTGCACCTGGAGCACCTGGGTCCGGAGGTGGTCAACGAACGTCTGCCGGGCATCGCCGAAACCGCCAAGATCTTTTCCGGCGTAGACGTAACGAAAGAACCGATTCCGGTGCTGCCCACGGTGCACTACAACATGGGCGGCATCCCCACCAACTATCATGGCGAAGTGGTGACGCTCAGAGACGGCGACGCCGACGCCGTCGTGCCCGGTCTGATGGCCATTGGCGAGTGCGCCTGTGTCTCGGTTCACGGAGCAAACCGGCTGGGCTCCAACTCGCTGCTGGATCTGGTTGTCTTCGGGCGGGCGGCGGCAACGCGCTGCGCCCGCGTGGTCGAGCGCGGCTCCTCTCACCCGCCGCTGAACGGCAGCGCCGAAGATGCGCTGCTTTCCCGGCTCGACCGGCTGAGAAACGCCAGCGGCTCGGAACCCACCGCCGACATCCGGCTGCGCATGCAGCGCGTGATGCAGAACAACGCCGCGGTATTCCGCACCGGGGAGATTCTGGAGGAGGGCTGCAAGCTGATCGGCGAAGTCTGGTCTTCTTTCGGCGAAGTCCGGGTTTCCGACCGCAGCCTGATTTGGAACTCCGACCTGGTGGAAACCCTCGAGCTGGACAACCTGCTGCGCCAGGCCGTGGTGACAATGCACGCAGCCCATAACCGCACCGAAAGCCGGGGCGCCCACGCGCGGGAAGATTATCCGGAGCGCGATGATGAGGGCTGGCTCAAGCACACGCTTACATGGCTGAGGGGCGAAGAATCCAGGCCTCACTTCGATTATCGACCCGTGCACATGTACACCTTGACCAACGAGGCCAAGGTCATTCCACCCAAAGCGCGCGTCTATTAGCGAAGAATTAAAACAAATGGCCGAATTTCTGCTCCCCAAGAACTCCGTAGTCAAAAGCGGAAAGTCGTTTTCCGCACCGGACGGGGCAAAGAACGTCAAGCGCTTCCGCGTCTACCGCTACGATCCGGACTCCGGTGAAAACCCCCGCACCGATGTTTACGAAATCGACATTGACGCCTGCGGGCCGATGGTGCTGGATGCGCTGATCAAGATTAAAAATGAAATCGACTCGACCCTGACTTTCAGGCGTTCGTGTCGCGAGGGCATCTGCGGCTCCTGCGCCATGAACATCGCCGGCACCAACACGCTCGCCTGCACCAAGGCCATCGAAGACGTCAGCGGCGAGATCAAGATCTATCCGCTGCCTCACTTGCCGGTGGTGAAGGATCTGGTACCCGATCTGACCCAGTTTTATGCTCAGTACGCATCCATCAAGCCGTGGATGCGCACGCAGACTCCGCCACCCCCGGATCAGGAACGGCTGCAGTCGAAAGAAGATCGCGTCAAGCTGGACGGCTTGTATGAATGCATCCTCTGCGCCTGCTGCTCCACCAGCTGTCCGAGTTATTGGTGGAACAGCGACCGCTATCTGGGACCTGCGATCCTTCTCCAGGCGTACCGGTGGATCGTGGATTCCAGGGACGAGTCCACCGGCGAACGTTTAGACGATCTCGAGGACCCGTTCCGGCTCTATCGCTGTCACACCATCATGAACTGCACCAAAACCTGCCCCAAGGGTTTGAATCCTGCGAGGGCCATCGCCGAGATCAAGAAGCTCATGGTGCAGCGTTCACTATAGCCTCGGATTCCGCCTCCACGTGGTCAATCGCTCCGCAGTGAGATGGCGCTGTCGTCGCGGCATGCGTGAGCTGGACCTTCTGCTGGAAAAATTCCTGGCATCCGATTTCGATACCCTCGTTGATGTGGATGTCGCTTCGCTGCAGCGCCTGCTCGATCAGCCGGACCAGGATATTCTGGCCTGGCTTACGGCCTCCCGGGAACCACCGCAGAAACACTCCGCCATCGTTTCGCGCATTCGTCGTTCCCTCAACGCGTAGAATGCTGAAAACATATTTGCTTTGCATCTCCGACCGGCCTGATCCGGCCGGCTTTGATGGATAAGATGATCTCAGGATCTCGAGCACGGAATTCGAACTTGATCCCATCCTGGAAATATTTTCTGTCTCGATACGGCGCTGCGTTTGATGACGGGGTGGTGAACCACTTCGGCGACCCGCTCGCCGAGGAACGCGCCGCTTCGAGCGCCGGTGTCATTTGCGACCTGAGCCAACGCGAGCTCATCGCGGTGGAAGGCCGTGACGCATTCACCTTTCTACAGGGCCAGCTCACCTGCGATCTGAAGGAGGTGACCCCAACGCGCAGCCGTCTGGGCGCGTGGTGCAGCCCTAAAGGTCGGGTCCTGGTCTTGTTGCGTGTCGTACATGCGGAAAACGGCTTTCTGCTCGAGCTTCCGGCGTCGCAGCTCGAGTCAACCCTCGTGCGTTTGAGGCGGTACGTACTTCGTGCGCAGGTGTCGCTGAAGGACGTTTCCGATCAGTTCGTGCGCATCGGGCTTGCCGGCCGTTCGGCCGAGGGAGCGACCGAGGCCTTGTATGAAGCGCCGCCCGAATCCCCGGATCAGGTTGCAGCCGCCGGCGGTATCCGCCTCATTCGCCTCCACGGGAACGTGCCTCGGTATCAGTTTATCGGCCCTTCGGATCAAGCCGAAAAATTGTGGCGCGCCGCGGTGGAAACGCTGACGCCCGCGGGCCATCCGGTGTGGTCGCTGCTGGAAATACTTGCCGGGGTGCCGGAAATCTCGCAGAGCGACGAGCACCTGCCGCAGATGATCAATCTGGATGTCCTCGAGGGCTTGAGCTTCAAGAAGGGCTGCTATGCCGGACAGGAGGTCATCGCACGCACTCATCATCTCGGCAGGCTGAAGCGGCGCATGTACCTGATCGGCGCCAGCGCCGGCGAGCATCCCCCGCCCGGTGCGCCCATCGTTGACGCGACGGCGACATCCGAGGCGGGGAAAATCGTCACCAGCGCGCCCCGCCGGGAGGAAGGCGGATTCGCGGCCCTGGCGGTGTTGCGCATCGA
Organism: Gammaproteobacteria bacterium; assembly: GCA_035471965.1. Lineage (GTDB taxonomy): Bacteria > Pseudomonadota > Gammaproteobacteria > HK1 > HK1 > CAMYJH01. The sequence continues at coordinate 509 of DATIPL010000457.1, read as the reverse complement.
TGCGGCCGAAAGCGGGGCCCTGCATCTCGGTTCCGCTGATGGTCCCCGCATCGAGCTGCTGGACCTGCCCTATTCCATCGCCGACGAGGCCGGGTGAGCCTGAAGGCCGGTTCGACCCTCCCCGAAGTCGACCCGCCCGATGCCGGAACGGCGCCCAGCGGGATCGTGGCCGAAAGTGAATTCATGGCCGCCTGGTGGCTGAGCAATCCGCATTTTCAGACGCTGTGGCCGGTGCTTTTCCGCTGGCGCCCCAGGCCGAGCCGGCAACGGGAGCGGATGGAGCTGCCGGACGGCGATTACGTGGATATCGACTGGGCCGGCCAAGGTGATCGGCAGGCGCTGATTCTCCACGGGCTGGAAGGTGGCAGCGATTCCCACTATGCCCGCGGTCTCCTCTGCGCCCTGGCCATGCGTGGTTTTCGCGCAGGCGTTCTCCATTTCCGCGGCTGCTCGGGATCGCTGAATCGCCTCGCCCGGAATTATCACTCGGGGGACACCAAGGATCTGGC
>DATIPL010000456.1:0-1867 GCA_035471965.1 Gammaproteobacteria bacterium | reverse complement strand
GGACGCTCTGGCTTCCAACCTGCGCGGGGACGTGCCGGAAAAGCTCGGCCTCACCTACGCCCACCTCGGACCTCATAACGAAAAGATCGTCTGTGCTCACCTCTCGGCCTACGGCCGCACCGGAACTCGCGCCGCGTGGCCGGGGTTCGACTACCTGATGCAGGCGGAAGCGGGCTACTTCGCCTTGACCGGTGAGCCCGGCGGCCCGCCGGCGCGGTTCGGTCTTTCCATCGTCGATCTCATGACCGGCTTGGGATTGGCCTACGCCCTGCTTGCCGCCCTTACGGGCGCCCGAACGACGGGCAAGGGACAGGACATCGACGTCAGCCTGTTTGATATGGCGCTGCACAACCTCAACTATCCCGCCGCCTGGTACTTGAATGAAGGCCACAAGGTGGGCCGCATCCCGCGCTCCGGCCATCCCTCGCTCACACCGTGCCAGCTCTACACCACCGCCGACGGCTGGATCTACATCATGTGCAACAAGGAGAAGTTCTGGCCGGCGCTGTGCGAATTAATCGACCATCCCGATTGGGCAGTCGATCCACGCTTTCGAAAATTCGCCAACCGCCTGCAGCACCGGGACCTCATTACCGAGATGCTGGACGGAGTGCTGTCGGGCCAGACCACCGCCGCATGGCTCAAACGATTCGCCGGAAAAGTCCCGGCCGCGCCCATCAACGACGTCGCCCAGGCGCTGGACAATCCCTTCGTCACCGAAAGCGATCGCCTGCAGACCCTAGAGCATTCCACGCGTGGCCCTTACCGCCTGGTGGCGCCGCCCGTGCGCATGACGGACCCGCCGCCCGCGCGCCCTGCGCCGCGGCTGGGGCAGCATACGCTCAGCTTACTCGAGGAAATCGGCTACGACGATTCAAGAATCACGTTATTGAGAAACAAGGGCGTAATCTGACCGCCATAATCGCTTCTCCGTGAGCTGAAGATATTTCGATCCCGGTTTGTATTCCCTCTACATCCCCCACTTGAAGGTAACAAACCATCGGCCATCAACGCGTACAAATCTAATCATCCAGTTTTCCATCTTGCCATCGGATCGGCTCGATTGAATCTTACCGATTGCATTATCATCGTCGTGCTGTTCGATAGATATCAGTCTTGCGTCATGAACCGAAACTCCATCATTCTTCCAGATTCTTTTCAAACGAGACCTCGATGATTCTTCCTCCAGAATCATCATCTCGTAGAAAAAGTCCGCCATGGTTTCCTGGTTAACGCATTCCAACGATGCGCGGCTCTGCGACTCACACCTGCCATACTTTTCGATCACCCGAGTTTTTCCTTCACTTTCCGGCGTCGAAATGGCTGCGCTGAGAAATAGTCCTGCCTGTGCGCCTTGGCTGTGGCAGGCGAACCATTTTTTCCATTCACCCGATACATAGGCCTCCTGCCACGAATTCCACGTTTCTTCGGGAGTTTCCTGCAGGCCACATTCGCCGGCATTTTCAGCTGCGTCCACAGACGCGAACGACATGCCAACCATGGCGACCGTTACCATTAAGCTACGAAGTGTCATGGCTTTCAGTCTTTTGAAGACCCGCATATCGAAAGCAGCCGGAGCCGGATATCGGGCCACGCCCGACATCACATGTCTCCCGCTCTTTTCTGAAGAAAGCTCGACTCACATCGTTCTTTGACGCGCCTGCTGCTCAGATTGACACTTTCATGCGCATTACCGATGCCGCCTCGCGTAACTGATTCCTGGTTTTCTCCGAGATGGCGATCCCCGTTTCCTTTATCATGTAAACGAGATGTTCCAGCGCAACGCCGGCCTCCCCGTGAGAGAGGTGGCCGATCACTATTTCCTTCCCATCGCGGAGGCCGGTTTGAGCCAGCGGGCTTCCAAGTG
>DATIPL010000455.1:0-2656 GCA_035471965.1 Gammaproteobacteria bacterium | reverse complement strand
CGCTCGGAACAACTGGTTGCCAAATAGGAGGCCGCCAATCATGCCAAGAGCGAATTCCTCGCCGTGGTCAGCCACGAGCTGCGCACGCCGCTCAACGCCATTATCGGATTCTCCGAATTCCTGAAGATGGAGATGTTCGGGCCCCTGGGCTCCAGCCGTTACAAATCTTACTCTGAGGACATCTACCGCAGCGGCCAGCACCTCCTGCACATCATCAACGACATCCTCGACCTGTCGCGCGCCGAGGCCAACAAACTGGAACTCGCGGAAGAGAAATTCGACCTTTGCGAAATGATCCGCGGCTGCCTGCGCATGTTCCGCAACAAGGCCGCGGAGGAGGGGCTCAGAATCGCCCACCAATTGCCGGAAGACCTACACGTCCTGGCGGACCAGAGGCTGATGAACCAGGTGCTCATCAACCTCTTGAGCAATGCCGTCAAGTTCACGCCGACGGGGGGGTCCATCACCGTCACCGCCTTCAGCCACGAAGACGACCGATGCTCCATCCAGGTGATCGACAGTGGAATCGGCATCGCCGAGGAGAACGTCTCACGGGTGCTGGAGCCGTTCATTCAGGTCGAGAGCGCGACATCACGATCTCATGAGGGTTTGGGGCTGGGCCTGCCGCTGGTCAAACGGATCATGCATCTCCATGGCGGGACGATCGAGATCGCGAGCAATCTCGGCCAGGGCACGACGGTGACCGTTACGCTGCCGGGCTGGCGCCGCTGCGAATGGGAGAATGAAACGGAAGATGGCCAAGATCAGGACGGTGGGCCCGCCAAGCCCGACCTCGTCCGGTCCGCCGGCTCCTGACCCTGAGAACCCCGGCTCAACCGCCGGCCGGCGGTTTCCGGATTTCGAGCATATAGACCCGCCCGGTGGGATCGGGCGTGATGTCGTGTTTCACCTCCGCTGGCAACAAGGCGGTGAACTCACGCATTTCCGCCTTGGTGCGGTAATGCAGGTTCCAATCACAAATGAATTCCATGGGCCACAGATTGCCCGTCTCTACATCCGCCATATTGCCGATGATCAGCCGCCCGCCCGGCGCCAGTTTCTGATAGAGGCAGAAGGTCAGATCCTGGACCCGCCTCGGGCTGAGATAATCCACCAGCCCGACCGTATAGATCAGGTCCTGGGGCGGAAGGCCCTTGAAAATCTTGCCGATCTTCATCAGCTCGACAAATGACACCTGAAGGCAGCGCACCGATGACCCGTCATCCCGTGCCATGACCTTCGGGAAGATCCGTTCATAGGCGTAGGAAAGCGCGAGTTCATCCTGATCCACAAGGGTCGCCTCGATGGGCCGCGCAATGTCGCTTTGATCGAGGTAATTCTGGACCTCCTGGGCCGGCCCGCAGCCGAGGCTGAGCACCCGGGCGTGCTCCGCCGTCTTCACACTTGAGACGGATTCGGCGATCGCGTGTTGAACCATCACCATCCGCGTGGCGATGCATTCCGCGACCTCGAGCCCGATGCGGTCGACCAGCTTTGGATAGAGACCGTCGCCCTGCGGCAGCCAGCCATAAACCCGGTTCATCACCAGGTAATCGCCGGGATAGCCAAGGGGTTTGCGGTAACTCCGCTCCCAAATGTGGCCCACCATGAACTCCGGCGTCAGCACGTCTTCGGTGAAAGCCTTTGTCGCCTGCAGGAGTTCAGGGTCGTCCATGAGGGGACGGACAAGCGCATTTCCCTGATGCCAAAGGGTTCGCCATTCGGGCAGCAACCGCTGCTCGCAAAGATCATAGAGAATGGCCTCCCTGTCCGCGGTTTCGGTTTCGCTCAAGCGGAATTTTTCGAGTGTGGCCTTGTAGCGCCTGAGCAGGTGCAGCACGTCCACGCAATGTTGACGGTATTCCGGCGCAACCGATTGCAGGGTGTGGTGCAGGCCGCCATTGAGGTCTCGTCTCAGGAGGGATTCATTGTACCGGCTGACGAGATTGGGAACATCGAGAGGCGCGCCGGTGAAGCTCAACGCGACGCGTGTCGCGTTGACGTCCTGTTCAACCCGTTCCAGCCGCCCCTTGCTGTGAAACAGCGGTTCGTTGTCGCCCTCGAACACGATGGCGACGTCGTCCGTCACCTTGGGCGAAAGTTCGACCTCGCCCTTGCGCGAGGCGGCAAGGCCAGTCATCGAGATGTTGTCCAACTCAAACTCGTTGCCGCCGAAAGCGACGAGAGGAGGCTTACGGGAAAACAGGTCCCGGGCCTGGAATCTCTCCGCCCGGTAATACACCCGACTGCCCCGCGCGCCAGTCAGTTCTTCATAGGTTCTCATCTTTTTTCGCCATACCCCAAGTCATTCATGGCGTTAGGACTTTTTTAACCATAAATTTCAGGCATTTACCAGAATCAAATTGCGGTGCAGCATTGCTGGTTCATGATTCTGACGTAACTTGCTGATTTAAAATAATTTTCTTTTGCCGAAACAGGTTTACGGTGTGCCTCGAATCCTGGGTTTCTCCAGTCGGTGACGGATGGGGAAGGGCTTAACCTCCGCGAAATCACCTAAATCGATAGGTGAGACACGGATAGTTGAAACGCAAAGGTTCTCGACAAGAGCCAAAGACGGGCGTTCCAGCCACTCTTTCGGATCGGCGTCAAAACGATATAATGCCTTCAATAATACGCATCGGCCCGGTCGCGGGCC
>DATIPL010000454.1:0-1880 GCA_035471965.1 Gammaproteobacteria bacterium | reverse complement strand
CGGCCTGCGGCACGTGTTCAAGGCGGTCTGGGGCTTGGGTCCAGCGCCACGTTTCCTGATCGGCGGGCTGGGCGTGATCACGGCGGCCGCGGTGTTCGCCGGATTTCGTTCCTTCGTCTACGTGCACCTGTACGAAGGATTCCGGCTGGGAACGCTGCCGCTCACGGATTATTTCTATTCCTGGGAACTCACCCTGGCTTTTTACGTGATTGCCACCTGGAGCGGACTGTATTTCGGCATCAAGTATTACCGCGAGGTGCAGGAGCAGCGTGAGCAGGTGCTCAAGGCGACGGTCACCGCGCAACGCGCGCAATTGCGCACCATTCGCTACCAGCTCAACGCGCATTTCCTGTTCAACACCCTGAACGCGCTTTCGACCCTGGTGCTGGAAGGCGAGAACGACACCGCCAACCGGATGGTGACGCGGCTGAGCGCCTTCCTGCGCCATTCGCTGGACCGTGACCCGATGCAGAAAATCACGCTGCGCGAGGAAGTCGACGCGCTCGACCTTTATCTCGGCCTGGAGCAACTGAGGTTCGACGACCGGCTCGAAATCGAGCTCGACATCGACGAGGAGGCCTTCGATGCGCTGGTGCCCAGCATGATCTTGCAGCCTTTGGTAGAGAACGCCGTCAAGCTCGCCATCACGCTGAGCGAGTCGGGCGGCAGCATCACTATTGCGGGAAAGGTCGAGGATGATATGCTTTCTTTAAGCGTCGCGGATACCGGCCCAGGTATCCCGGACCCGGCCAGCGAGATGGCCCGGGGCGATAACGGTGTTGGCCTTGCCAACACGCGCGAACGGTTACAGGTGTTGTACGGTGATGCCCATTCCTTCGCCGTCACGAATGTGCAACCCCACGGTTTTAGAGTTGAGATTTGCATTCCCCTTGAACACCGCGAGCAATAAAGTCCTCTCCACCCTCATCGTCGACGACGAGGCGCTGGCCCGCCGTGGGCTCAAGCACCGGCTGTCCCAGATCGAGGGCACCCGCGTGGTGGCCGAAGCCCGCAACGGCCGCGAGGCGCTGGAGCTGATCCGCAAGCATTCCCCCGACGTGGTATTCCTCGACATCCAGATGCCCGGCAAGAACGGATTCGACGTCGTCCGCGAGCTGGCCGGCGGGCCCATGCCGGCCATCGTCTTCGTCACCGCCTACGACGAATACGCCATCCAGGCCTTCAAGGCCAATGCCATCGATTACGTGCTCAAGCCGATCGAGGAAGGGCGCCTGCAGGAGGCCCTCGACCGCGTGCGCGAGAACCTCGGCCACAAGGAGGCGGCCAGGCACCGTGAATCTTTGCTCAAGCTTGTAAGCAATATCACCGGTGAGCAGGTCTCCAGTATGGAGGACATCAAGGCCAAGGGCGTGGACCGGTTAAAAAAAAAGGAGACTCCTAAACTCGCCATCAAGGATGGCGGCAAGACCACCTGGGTGCCGCAGGACCAGATCGAGTGGATCGACGCGGCCGGCGACTACATGTGCGTCAACGCCGGGGGCGAAACCTACATCCTGCGCAAGACCATGAAAGAGCTGGAGAAAGAGCTCGACCCCGAGATCCTCCAGCGCATCCACCGCTCGACCATCGTCAACATCAATTGCGTGAAGGAGATGCGCTCGCACATCAACGGCGAGTATTTTCTCACCCTCGAAAGCGGCCACACCACCAAGCTGTCGCGCACCTACAAGGACAAGCTGAAGTACTTCAGCTAGGTTGAATCGCGGCGAGGGCGCCGCTCCTACAAGCTCTTGGCGATGTCACGAGAACCTTGTAGGAGCGGCGCCCTCGCCGCGACCGGTTTAATTCTGACCACGCTTCAACGCCATCTGAGAACGGTCTGACGAGGCCGCTTTTCGGCTCGACGTTCGCTGCAGTCC
>DATIPL010000453.1:0-2918 GCA_035471965.1 Gammaproteobacteria bacterium | reverse complement strand
TCTCTATCCTTAAAGGGTTCGCATCCACCGCGCCCTGCTGGCGGATGAACTTGGCGAAGCAGCGAATTCCGTTGCCGCACTGCTTCGCTTCACTGCCATCTGCATTGAAGATCTTCATCGCGATGTGGGCGCCGTCCCGCTCAGGGGCCGCCGCCACCAGTACCTGATCGCAGCCGATTCCGAAGCGCCGGTCGGAAATCCTGCGGATGGATTCGGGCGAAAATCCGGAAAACGGTTCCATCGCGCCCAGCACGACGAAATCGTTGCCGATACCGTGCATCTTTTGGAACTTGAGCCTCATGGGATGAAAGATTAACGGTAGCGCGGTTTGATGCAAAGCGGGACTCGACTAAGCTGAGCGGATGGCGCTGACCGAGAACATCACATTTGACGCCTCGCGCGGTCGCGGACGGCTTTTGGCCATTGCCCTGGGCATTGCCTCATTCACGCTTCTCCAGGCGGGACTCGCTGCGGGCGTGTACCGGTGGGTGGATGAACGTGGGGAGGTCCACTACGGCGACAGACCACCGAGCAAGAAGGAGTCTGCGCCCGTCGAGATTAAATCGGCGCCGGCGCCGGCGCAGGAAGACGGCAAGCGGCGGTTGAAAACCCAGCGTCTTCTCGATGCCCTGGAGTCCGAACGCAATCGAAAGAAGCAGGAGGCGGCGCAGGCCAGAGCGGACAAAGCACGCCAGCGGCATAACTGTCAGATCGCCCGCCGTCAGGCGGCGCTCTATCAGCGGGCCAACAACATTTCCCGCCGGGGGCCCGACGGAGAGCGGACCTATCTCAACGACGAGGAGAGGAGCCAGGCCCTCGCGCGGGCGCGCATCCGTGTGGACAAATGGTGCAAATGAGTCCGGTTGACTCGCCATATGCCTTTACCAGAAACGGCGGGCATCGGACGAGAACGAATGGTCAGCGAGGAACTCCACCTCGATTCGAACCAACCCCGGGACGGCATTGTGATTATAATTTGAGCGGGCAACCGCAGCTCCGGCCGAACGGCGACTTGCTTGTGAACTGCGTCGGACGAATTCGACCCCGGCTGCCACCCCCGCTCCAAAGCCCGAATATTAACGCTGTACCGCCAGGATGAGCCTCGACGGAAAACTCGAAATCGTCGGCGTCACGGACGTCGGGAGAAAGCGATCGCACAACGAAGACGCCATCGGGAGCGACCCTGAACATGGCCTCGCGGTGCTCGCCGATGGAATGGGCGGCTACCAGGCCGGCGAGGTCGCAAGTTCGATTGCGGTCGATACCATCCTCGGCGAGGTGCGCGCCAGGCTGAAGGAGGTTTCTCCCGTCGAGGTGGACGACGACACCGGATTCAGCAGGGGCACGATGTTGTTCAAGGCGGCCATCGAAAAAGCAAACCGGGTTATCTACAAGGCGGCCCAGAGCAAACCCGAATGCAAAGGCATGGGAACCACGGTCGTGGCGGTTGGATTCTTCGACAATCGGCTCACCATTGCCCACGTGGGGGATTCGAGGCTGTACCGCCTGCGGGACGGTCATTTCGAGCAGGTCACGTCGGATCACTCGCTCCTGCAGGAGTTGATCGACAAGGGCTTCTATACCCCGGAGGAAGCACGTAAGTCCTTGAATAAGAACCTCGTGACCAGAGCGATCGGAGTCGAAGACAAGGTCGCGCCGGATTTTCAGGAAGAGTTCGTCAAGCCCGGCGACATCTACCTGCTTTGCTCCGACGGACTCACCGATACAGTAGACGACGACGAGATCGCTGCAATACTAAAGAGCAGGACAAGCGACCTCGAAGACGCCGGGCGGGCGCTGGTCGAGAAAGCCAACGAGTACGGGGGGCGGGACAACATCTCAGTGATCCTCGCCAGGAGTTTGAAGACCTTCACTTCCCAGAAGACCTGGGTTTCCAAGGTTTTTGACTGGTTTTAACCTGAGATATGTATTAATTTTAGTGGATAATTCTCTAATTTCATTAATAATTAGCAGGGCGACTGGGTAGATCTGACATGCCGGCGAAGCTGATCCTGAGTTTGAACAATTCCATTCTCGGCGAGTATCCCCTGGAAAAGGAGCGCATCGTCCTCGGGCGGCGTCCGGAGAATGACATCCAGGTAGACAACCTCGCCGTGAGCGGGCAGCACGCCGCGATCATTACCATACTCAGTGACTCCTTTCTCGAAGACCTGGAAAGCACCAACGGCACTTACGTCAACGGCAAGCTTGTCAAGAAGCACGCGCTCAAGAACGGCGACGTGATCACCATTGGCAAGCACGAGCTCAAGTACGTCAACGATGATGCCACTGACGAGGACGACTTCGAGAAGACGATGATCATTCGTCCGGGCATGGCGGGACACGCGGCGGCCGAAGCCAAAGCCGCGGCGGAGGCGCCGGGGATGGAAACCAAAGACGCCGGCCCGGCCCTCTCCAAAGGAGACTCCGGCCTTCCCATGGGCAAGATCCAGGTCTTGAGCGGCCCCGGGGCGGGTAAAGAGCTGGAGCTCAAGAAAGCGCTGGTCACGCTGGGCAGGCCCGGCGTTCAGGTTGCCGTGATTACCCGACGACCGCAGGGATACTTCATTACCCACGTCGAAGGCAAACATCCGGTGGTGAATGGCGAGTCCATCGGCGGACAGGCGCGATCGCTCAAGGACCACGACGTGATCGAGCTCGCCGGCGTGAAAATGGAGTTTTTCGTCTCCGCCTGAAAACGACCGCCGGGGCCTGATTGCCCCTCACACGGCTGCACCCGAACCTTTGCCCCCGCGGACCGCTTCCTCAGCGAGAGAGCGGATTCGAGATGTGCCTGCTCGTCCGTGAGTTTTTCGGACCGCTGCGCCTGCCGCGGCGGTTCGCCGAGGCATTTCATCATCGCGTTCTCGAGTGCGTGCCGGCTGGCGAACCGACGGACAAGTCCGGCGTACAGCGAA
>DATIPL010000452.1:0-5099 GCA_035471965.1 Gammaproteobacteria bacterium | reverse complement strand
CGGCATGAAGTGTGACATCAAGTACGAAGGCCCCGGCTCCTACGCCGGAGCGCTCGACTGCAAATCCTAGCCACTTGACCGAACCCAGTTCAGTCCGGGCGGGTCCCTCTTGGGCCCGCCCTTTTCTTTTGGCTGCCGAGGGCGGTTTCCTGCCTGCCCCGAGGTGCGAAAGCGTCCACCGCAACGCACCCAAATTTCCGACGAACACGATCGGAATCTTCGATATTAAACGCCATAAAATATCATTTTAAAAATAGATCAATCTGCCCTACATGAGCCGGTGCCGAAACAGTTGTCGGGGCCGTTAACCCGCATCAGCGGCGAATCGCCGGTGATGCCCCCGCACGGTCCGGTGCAGCACGTGAACGGCTCACGCCAAGTCCGAGGAGGGACGACCCAACGTGTTGCCGAAACCTTCATCAGGACACAAAGGAGACTGAAATGTTTTCAACCTCAACAGCCCGGTGGGGCCTTGCCGCCCTGGCCGGTGCGGTTGCCGTTTCCGCGCACGTCGGCGCGGTACAGGCGGCCGATTTCAAGGGCAAGACCATCCGCGTCGTCATCGGCTATGCCGCCGGTGGCGGCTATGACACTTACGGCCGCCAGGTCGCGCGGCACATCGGCCGGCACCTGCCGGGCACCCCCATCGTGGTCGCCCAGAACCGGCCGGGTGCCGGCAGCCTGAATGCCGTCAATTACATCTATCACCAGGCGCCGAAGGACGGCACCGTGTTCGCCACGTTCGCCCGGTCGGTGCCGATGCTGGCCTTCGCCGGTCAGTCCAAACAGGCCCGGTTCGATCCCTTGAAGCTCACCTGGATCGGCACCTCGTCCAGCTACAAGGGCGAGGCTTATCTGATGGTGGTGCGGAAGGACACGGGCATCCGCTCGATCAACGATCTCCGCAAGGCCGAGAAGCCGCTCAACTTCGCCTCGACCTCGTTCGGCTCCGACGGCACCGACGTGCCCATCGTGCTGCGCGACATCCTGGGCATCAACGTCCAGCCGCTGCGTGGTTATCCCGGGGGCAATACGCTCTACCTCGCGGTCGAGCGCGGCGAGGCCCAGGCCCGCATGGTCGGCTACGCCTCGATGAAGACGGCGCAGCCCGCCTGGCTCACCGAAAGCAGCCCGGTGCGCGTGATCCTGCAGTTCGCCACCACCACGCGGCTGCCGGAATTTCCAGACGTGCCAACGGCCCAGGAAGTTGTCACCAAGCAGGAGGACAAGGACCTGGTCGCGATGATGGAGACGCCGTTCTATCTGGCGCGCCCCTTCGCCGCACCGCCGGGCCTCAAGCCCGATGTCACCAAGGCGCTGCGTGACGGATTCATGCAGGCTCACGCCGATGAGAAGTACCAGGCCGACGCCAAGCGGCTGCGGCTGCTGACCAGCCCGTTGCACGGCGAAGAGGTCCAGAAGCTGATCGAGCGGCTGGCCAAAATGCCGCGCCCGCTGTTCGACCGCTATGCCAAGATCCTGGAGAACCCCAAGTCGCCGCTGCGCAAGGTGGAATGGGTCAAGGTTTCGGGAGAAATCGCCGGGCTCGGCAAGAAGGGGCGTTTCCAGTTCAAAGTGCAGGGTAAGGACAAGGCGGAAGAGGCCCGGGTCGGCGAGGACGGCTACACCGAGATCAAGATCAACGGCAAGCCGGCGAAGGACAAGGACCTCAAGGCCGGCATGAAATGCGAGATGTGGTACGAGGGCGCCGGCAGCTACGCAGGCCGCCTGGATTGCAGCTCCTGAGACGCAACGCGTCTCTTCCCTGGGCGGGTTCCTTCGGGACCCGCCCTTTTCTTTTTCGCGGGCGACGAATTCCCCTTAGGGTCCAGGCGGTTGCAATCCCGGGTGCGAGCCTTGAAGGTGGACAGGGCCCCCTAAACTCGGTAGGTAAGCGCGCCGGAGCCCGATAAGCGGCTCCGCGCGGCCCCAAAACGGCCCGATGATTTCAAGCGGTGGGGTGCCGGAGTGGTCGAACGGGGCGGTCTCGAAAACCGTTGTGCGCTTTGCGTACCGTGGGTTCGAATCCCACCCCCACCGCCATTCAGTCCAAGTCTCTTATAAAGAATAACTATTCTTGTGAGCCTGTCGCGCAAAGCCCAGAATTCCGGGGCCTTTTGCATATGGATCTCATCTGTAAGGAGATGAGAGAGCGTCGGCACACAGAATCTCGTGCAGTCGCGTCGTATTTTCTCCGTTTGCCGTTTAGGCGGTCCGGTTAGGGGAATCAGAGCCCGAGGGCCTGGCGTTGATCCCGCCAGCCGAGCGGTAGGCTGGCGCCTCGCACCAGCCATTCGGTGCTCAGGTGGGCGGGCTGGCGGCCTTCTAGAACCATCTGGGTGATGTCGGGTGCAAGGAAGGCAAGCTCCAAGATGCGCCGTACATAGCGGCCGGTTACTCCCTCGGCCTTCGCGATGCTGTTGATGGTCGTGCCATCATCTGCTAGCAACATGTCGAGCCAAGCGGTCGCCTTGACGAGGGCTTTCAGGAGTGTGGGGTCGACCTTCGAGGGGCGGCAGTGTGCAGAGTCACTCACGACAAGCTTTAGTTCGACGCCTCGATTCTTGAGCTGTGCCATGATCTCCAGGTGGTGAGATGTGTGACCAGAGGAAGCCGTTAAATCATCGCCTATGCCGAGCGTTTCTCTCAGCCCCTTAATCGACATGTCCAATTCAACCTTCTGTTCGAATAGCGTTACTCGTCCGAGGGCCTTGCGAAGAAAATCAGATCGTTCGCCCTCGTTGCTGTTGGCCAGTTGTCGCGCGTGATTTGATCCGGCCGCAATAGCTCTTGCTGTCATTTCGGGCGTAGCATTAATGATTTCGAGAGACTGCAAAAGTTCGGAGGGCGTCTGCAGGATATGCTGCAGACGATCAAATAAAACGCCCTCGATCTCGCTAGCTGCGATCCGCCGATATCGTCTCCGGGCACCTACATCTTCTCCATTCGACTTTGCTGCTTTTCGCTCGACGTAATATCGGTAGCGCTTCCCATTCTTGACCGCATGGGTTGGCGTGAATGGATTGCCCTCCCCATTGAACAGGCGCCCGGCGAGCGGGCTCCGATTCCTCGCACCGTTGCCATTACGGCGACGCACCCGGTTGCCGCCGAGCTGAGCCTGCACGGCGTCCCAGGTTCCCTGGTCGATGATGGCCGGATGTTGCCCGTCATAGACCGTTTTCTTGTGCCGGATACGGCCGATGTAGATCGGGTTTTCAAGCAGATGATAGAGGTGGCCGTAGGCGAAGGTCCGGCCTGTCTTGCTGCGGAGTCCGCGCTTTGTTGCTTCCGTTTGCAATTCCCGGACATTCCCCAGCTCCAGGTAAAGCCGGAACAGGGTGCGGACTGTCTCCGCTTCCGTCTCGTTAATAACCAGGGTTCGATCCTTGGCGTCGTAGCCGAGCGGTACGTTGCCGCCCATCCACATTCCCTTCTTCTTGGACGCTGCGATCTTGTCGCGGATGCGCTCGGCCGTTACCTCGCGCTCGAACTGGGCGAATGACAGCAGCACATTGAGCGTGAGCCGGCCCATCGACGAGGTCGTATTGAACTGCTGAGTGACGGATACGAACGAGACCTTGTGCGCATCGAAGATCTCGACGATCTTGGCGAAGTCGGCGAGAGCGCGGGTCAGGCGGTCGACTTTGTAGACCACGATCACGTCGATCTTCCGGGCCTTCACGTCGGCGAGCAGGCGCTGCAGCGCGGGACGCTCCAGAGTTGCCCCGGAGATGCCGCCGTCATCATATTGGTTGGGAAGACAGCTCCAGCCTCCGTGTCGCTGGCTGGTGATATAGGCCTCGCAGGCTTCCCGCTGGGCGTCGAGCGAGTTGAAGTCCTGCTCCAGGCCTTCGTCTGAGGATTTGCGCGTGTAGATGGCGCAGCGAAGGTTGCGGCGTTTATCTGCCATGGGCCTCTGCTGAGGTCTTCGTGCGGGCCCGTAGACCGAAGAAGGCGGGCCCGGACCAGCGCGTGCCGGTGATCTCGCGGGCGATCACCGAGAGGCTCTTGTAGGTCTTGTTCCGGTACTGGAAGCCGCCGTCGGTCACAGTGACCGTATGGGTGTCGCCCTGCCATTCGCGCAAGATTTGGGTGCCGGGCTTGATCTGCGGTGCGGGTGTGTCGGAAATGGAGCCTGTCGCCTTGAACTCTCGTGCCAGCCGGGCGAGGCGCTGCCTGAGCGCCCGATTGGGACCGCCCGCAGCTTGTTCCTGAACCCGATAGGCGACGATCCGCAGCAGGAGGGGGCGGCTCATGCCCTTGGGCGCGGGCCGCCCGAAAAGGTCCTTAAAGCGGGTGCTGAGCCCGGGGCGGCTGAGCGCGTCGAGCCCTGTGATGAGATTTTCCGCCTCCGCCATCAGACCACTCTGGCAAAGTAGGTGGTGACGTCGTCGTTGCGCTCGCGGGTCACCTCGACGCCGCGCTTGCGCAGCCCGGTGAGCGCCGCCCGGACGCTGTGCGGCTGCCAGGTGGTGGCCTTTTCCAGCTCGTTGAGCTGCGCTCCTTCGGGCCGCTGGAGCAACATGAGCATCGTTTCCACCTTGCGGAGGGGTTTCTTATTGCCGTCAGTCGCGCCCTTGGGCTGAGTAGTCTGACCCTTGCGCCTCTTCAAGACGGTGCCCTTCCGCTGGACCGCTTTCTTGCTGGTGGGCTTCTTCGGGGCGGCATCGGCATCATCGTCGAGGGCGGCAAGGCCGGTTTCGCTGATGATGAGGGCGAAGCCCCGACCATTACCGTCCTGGCGCCAGGACTCGGCACCCGGTGCGGCGGGCTGTTCCTCAACGAGGTTCTTGGCGAGCAGCGCCTTGAGCACGCTGGTGGCGGCGCCCTTGTTCATCTTGAGGGATTTGGGGAGCGGTAGGACAGCGTGGCTGTCGCGGCTTGCGGCAGCGTTGAGAATGACAAGCTGGGTGTCGGTGAGTTTGGTTGCCTTGGTCATGGGGGACCTCCTGCTTCGGGCGCCGCGGTATGCGGCGCTTGCACTATCCCAAGCCCCGCCGGCGGTGTGCCGGTCGAGGCCGGGGCGGAGGTTCCTCATGGTCCGTCCCGATCCCCATGCATGCTTCCTTGGCGAGAGAAGTCAAGTGGTCTCAGGAAGG
>DATIPL010000451.1:0-17745 GCA_035471965.1 Gammaproteobacteria bacterium | reverse complement strand
GTTGAAAAGTTTAGACCTCCGGCCGGTTTTCGCCGATGCGCTGGACTCAGTCTCGAGCCGGTGCCGGCGGGAAAATATCCCGCATGAATGCGGAAAGACCGGCAAGGTAAATTTCTCGGGAGACGAGAAAACCGTCGTTGTGTCCGCCGCGAAGCTCCAAGAACCGCTTCGGCTCCGGCGCCGCCTCGAACAATGCGCGACCCTGCTCCAGCGGAACGATCTCGTCCTCCGCGCTGTGAATCACCAGCACCGGCGCACGCACGTCGGCCAGCGGGGCCTTGGCATCGAGGCGGATCCGCGCCAGCAGACGCACGGGAAAGAAAGGATAAACCTTCGCCGCCATCTCCGGAACCGAGGTGAAAGTCGACTCCAGGATCAGAGCCGCCGGCGCCACCCGGGCCGCCAGCCATGCGGCCACCCCGCCGCCCATGGATCGGCCGAAAACCACGATCTCCCCGGGCGGGATGCGTCGAGTTTCCACCAGGTGGCGCCAGGCGGCCTCGGCGTCGCTGTAGCTCTCCTCTTCGCCGGGCGAGCCCTCGCTCCTGCCGTAGCCGTGGTAATCGATGATCAGGATGTTGAGTCCCAGGCGGTGAAAGATACCGATCGATTCCAGACGATCGCCGATGTTGCCGGCGTTGCCGTGAAAAAACAGCAGCGTGCCGCGGGGCTGCGCATGGGGTATGAACCAGCCGTGGATACGCACGCCGTCCGCTGACTGCAGCCAGACGTCCTCGAAATCGAGCCCGATTCTCACCGGGCTGGCGGCGAGCGTTCGGGAAGGCAGAAGCACCAGGCGCGCCTGGAACAGGAAAAGGGCGAGACAGAATCCGCCGTACACGGCCGCCGCGAGAAGTACGTACTTGAGGATCATGCGCACCGAATCGGCTCAACGCGGAGCGTGCATCCGCTAGACGCGAAGACCCAGGCGCCCCCCCGAGTACGATCCCTGAGTCACGGCCTGGCACCATTCGAGGTTGGCCAGGTACCAGGCGACGGTCTTGCGCAACCCGGTTTCGAAATCGGTGGCCGGGCGCCAGCCGAGCTCTTTCTCGATCTTGCCGGCGTCGATGGCGTACCTGAAATCGTGTCCCGGCCGATCGGTGACGTGGGTAATCAGCTTGCGATGGGGCACCACCGGATCCTCGGGCCGCAGCTCGTCCAGGACCGCGCACAGCCTGCTCACCAGATCCAGGTTGCTCAGCTCGCAGTCTCCGCCGACGTTGTAGCGCTCGCCGATGCGCCCGTCGCTGAGCACCCGGTAGAGCGCCTCGGCGTGGTCCTCGACGAAAAGCCAGTCGCGTACATTTTCGCCGCTGCCGTAGACGGGAATGGGCTCCCCCTGAATTGCCTTGAGAATGCAAAGGGGTATCAGCTTTTCAGGATACTGAAACGGTCCGTAGTTGTTGCTGCAGTTTGACAGCACGATGGGCAGGCCATAGGTGCGGTGCCAGGCGTGCACCAGGTGGTCGGATGCGGCCTTGCTGGCGGCGTACGGTGAATTCGGCGCGTAGGCCGTGGTCTCGGTGAAGGCCGCGCCATCGAGATCCAGCGCCCCGTAGACCTCGTCCGTCGAAATATGGTGAAAGCGGAAGCGCTTTCCCACCTGCTCGTCCAGGTTCTTCCAGTAGGCGAGCGAGTTCTCCAGCAGCTGGTAGGTGCCGACGATATTGGAATGAATGAAATCCGCGGGACGGTCGATGGAACGGTCCACGTGGGATTCCGCCGCCAAGTGCATGACCGCGTCGGGACGGTGGGATTGGAATATACGGCTCAGGGCGGGACCATCGCAGATGTCTTCCTGCTCGAACAGGTGCCGAGGATTGTTTCCGATGGCCGACAGCGTGGCGCGGCTGCCGGAGTAGCTGAGCTTGTCCACGTTGACGACGTCGTGGTCAGTGCGATCGAGTAGATATCGAATCAGGGCGGAACCGATGAATCCGGCGCCGCCGGTGAGCAGAATTTTCAATCCGGCTTCTCCAGGGTTGCCCTCATACGACCGGGCGGACAGGATACACAATCACCCCTTCGGGTCCCATCATAAGCCGTTGATTCGTTGAGAGGAAAGCAGGTGCCGCCGGAGATTGAGCGAAAGTTCCTGGTGGAAGACGAAAGCTGGCGGGACCACTGCCGGGATTCCATGCGCATACGCCAGGGCTACCTTGCCGCCAGCGCAAAGGCCTCGGTCCGGGTTCGCGTCAGCGGCGACCGCGCCTGGCTCAATATCAAGGGTGCCACGGTGGGGATCTCTCGAGCGGAATTCGACTACGAGATTCCGGCCTTGGATGCGGAACGGCTGATGGATACGCTTTGTGCACGTCCGCTGATAGAAAAGACCCGTTACTTCGTAGACCACGGCGGACACCGCTGGGAAATCGACGTTTTCGAGGGCGACAACGCGGGGCTGATAGTGGCCGAAATAGAGCTTGCTTCCGAAGACGAGCCGTTTGAACTCCCGCCGTGGGCAGGCGAGGAAGTGTCGCAGGACAGCCGTTATTACAACGCGGCCCTGGTGAATCTGCCCTACAGTCGTTGGACGCTTTCCTGAGACGACCAGCGGGATCCATGTTCGAATTTGAGAAAATTGCCGAGCAGCGAATTCTCGACGGCATAGCCCGCGGTGAGCTCGACGATCTGCCCGGAGCCGGAGCGCCGCTCGATCTCGACGACGACGCCCTGGTGCCCGCGGAGGTGCGGCTTGCGTTCCGGGTGCTGAAAAATGCCGGCTATCTTCCCGAAGAGGTGCGGCTGCGCCGGGAGATCTCGGATCTGGAGGCCGTCGCGGGCGATCGCGCCGGCGACCCGGCGCAACGCCGCGCGCTCAATCGGCTGGCGCTGCTCAGAACCCGGCTCGCCACCCGGCGCGGCGGCGAATCGGGATTCCATCTGGAGGCCGGATACCGGGAGAAAATTCTGCAGGCGCTGTCCGCGCCGGCGGCGAAAAGCAGAAGCGGTTGAGAGAACCTGCGGATCGGCGCGTCAATCAGCGCGCGATGGAGGGACCGCCCGGAAATTCACTTCGAACCCTTGGTGTCCCCGCCGGGCGTATACATGGGGAGGGGAAAGGGCGTTACGTTATTTGCCCCTTCGCCGGCGGCGACGATCTTGTTGACGCCTTCCTTTTTCACCTCGTCGATGCGGATGACCGCATGCAGCGGCACGAAGGTGCGCTTCACGCCCTCGAATTCGGATTTGAGACGCTCCTCGGACGGGTCGACCACCACGGCGGTGCGTTCCCCGAAAATGATGTCCGCCACCTCGACGAAGCCGTACATCTCTCCGTGACTCACATGGCGGGCGTGGAGCTCGTAGAGCTTGCCCTGGTTGTGAAAAACAATTCTGTATACGGCCTTCTTGCTCATCTCGGGAATCATCCCCGCTTGGACTGACAGCGCTCATTATACGGGCCCGGCCCGGGCCTGCGCGAACGCGCAAAAACCCGCTGCGGGCTCCGCGTCCGCCCTGGATACATTAGGGCCGATTGCCGGCCTTTCAATGCTCCGTCACCGCGTCCCGGCCCGGATTCGGCGGCCTTGAAAAGCGTCCGCACGCCCACATCTATCCGATGGAAAGCTTTCATGGCCCCAATCAGTGCGGAGGTACTGGAAATGAACGTTATTCGATACGAGCCGTTGGGCATGCTGCGCCGATTTCACGATGAGGTCAGCCGCCTGTTCGACGAAGACTATTACGGTGTTGCGGGTGGCGACCAGTCCAGCGCGGCGACCAGCCACTGGGCGCCCGCTGTAGACATCAAGGAGGAGCAGGACCGCTACGTGCTGCGCGCAGACGTCCCGGGTGTCGAGTCCAAGGACATCGAGATCACCATGGAAAACGGTGTGCTCACCATCAAGGGCGAGCGCAAGCATGAGGACACGCAGGAGCGGGAGGGTTACAAGCGCGTCGAGCGCGTCTATGGCACCTTTTACCGCCGATTCACGCTACCCGACACTGCCGACGCCGAAAAGGTATCGGCATCGAGCCAGAACGGAGTTCTGGAGGTGACCATTCCCAAGCAGGAAAAAGTCCAGCCCCGAAAGATAAAGGTAAGCTGATAGCGAGCTAGAATAAAAGCGGGGCCTCGGCCCCGCTTTTTCTTTGCAGCCGCGGGATGAAGTACAAGGACTATTATCAGACGCTCGGTGTGAGTCGGGACGCCAAGCCCGATGAGATTAAACGCGCCTATCGGAAGCTGGCGAGAAAATATCACCCGGACGTGAGCACCGAGGCGAACGCGGAGGCGCGGTTCAAGGAAATCGGCGAAGCCTACGAGGTTCTGAAAGACGAAAAGAAGCGGGCCGCCTACGACAACCTGGGAATGAACTGGCGCGCCGGAGAGGAATTCACGCCCCCTCCGGGCTGGGAGCCGGGCCCCGGCTTCGGCGCCGGTTTCTCCAGCGCCGGCTTCGACTTCAGCGATTTTTTCGAGGAGCTGTTCGGAGGCGGGCGAAGCCAGCGGCGCGGCGGCTTCGAAGGCTTCGATCCGTTTGCCGGGCGCGGTCGAGCACGAGCCAGGACCGGAACACGGGGTCGGGACGAGAACGTGCGCGTGCGCATTCCCTTGCACGATGCTTATCACGGCACCGAGCGCAGTCTCGAGATCGAGGAGTCGGGGGGGCGCCGCCGCAAGCTGAAGGTGAAAATTCCCGCCGGCGTCACCTCCGGGCAGCGCATCCGGCTCAGCGGGCAGGGGGCGCAGGGATCAAACGGCGGCCGTTCAGGGGACATGTATCTGGAGGTAGAGCTGGAGCCGCATCCGTTCTACCGCGTGGAGGGCAGAGACGTTCATATGGATTTGCCGATTGCGCCTTGGGAGGCCGCCCTGGGGGCGACGGTCAAGGTGCCTACGCTGGGCGGCAAGTTTGATCTGAAGATCCCGCCGGGCTCCCAGTCCGGGCGCAAGATGAGACTGCGGGGCAGGGGTCTGGGGCAGAAAGACAAAGGCGATCTTTATGTGCATCTGCAGATCGTGACCCCCAAAGCCGACACGGCGGCGGCAAAGTCTCTTTACGAAAAGATGGCAAAGGAGCTGGCGTTCAATCCGAGATCGCGGCTGGGAGTTTGATCCGGGCTCGGGGAATCGGCTGAAACGTCCTTGTCACGATTGATTTCGTCAGGCGATAACGCGTCTTGCGCCCGCGGGCCGGGACGCCGTTGTATTGAATCATCGGTTGAAGTTCATTGGAGTTGCACGACACCATGGCCGCTTTCACCGCGAACATTCCGACGAGGCGCTCGAGGCCGAATGCTGTCGCACTGACTGCGGTGCTGGTTCTGGCGCTGACCGTCGCCGCCGGTGCCGGCGCGGCCCTGCCCCAGGCGGTGGACGATCGCGAGCTTCCGAGCCTCGCTCCGATGCTGGAGAGGGTCACGCCGGCGGTGGTGAACATCGCCACTCAGGGAAGAGTGCTGGGTCGCGAGAATCCGCTGCTCAATGATCCGTTCTTTCGTCGCTTTTTCGATCTCCCGGCGCGGCCTCGGGCGCGTCGAACGCAGAGCCTCGGCTCGGGCGTGATCGTCGACGCGGAAAACGGCTTGATCATTACCAATCACCATGTGGTCGAACACGCTGAAGAAATCGCCGTCACCTTGCGCGACGGGCGCCAGCTCAACGCCGAGGTCGTCGGCACCGATCCGGCAACGGATGTTGCCGTCATCAGCGTCAAGGCGGACGGGCTTACGGCGGTTGAGCTGGCGGATTCCGACAAACTTCGCGTCGGCGACTTCGTGGTCGCCATCGGCAACCCATTCGGCCTCGGCCAAACGGTAACCTCTGGAATCGTCAGCGCTCTGGGGCGCAGCGGCCTCGGTATCGAGGGATACGAGGACTTCATCCAGACGGACGCCTCCATCAACGTCGGCAACTCCGGCGGCGCGCTGGTCAATCTGCGCGGGGAACTGGTCGGAATCAACACCGCCATCATCGCTCCGGGCGGCGGAAACATCGGCATCGGCTTCGCGATTCCGTCGAACATGGCTCGCGACGTGATGTCGCACCTCGTTTCCTACGGGGAAGTGAAGCGCGGGCTGCTGGGCGTCGCCACCCAGGATCTGACCCCGGATCTGGCCGAAGCCTTCGGCATCCGCGGCGTCAAGGGTGCGGTGGTGGTGGAGATCGCCCCCGGATCTTCGGCCGCCGAGGCGGGACTTCAGGCCGGTGACATCATCACTTCCGTCAACGGCAAAGCGATAACCAGCGCCTCGGACCTGCACAATTCGCTGGGTCTCCTGCGCGTCGGCGACGAGGTCGACATCGGCGTGCTGAGAAACGGTTTACCGCTGGCCGTAAGCGCCCGGATCGGCGAGCGCCGGGATGTCACGGTGAACGCGGCCGATCTCTCCGAGCGTCTCGCCGGCGCCATGATGTCCGACATTCCCGAAGGGTCGCCGCTCAAGAGCCGCATCGAGGGCGTGCTCGTGGTGGAAGTCGAGCGAAACAGCACGGCCTGGGCCTACGGGATTCGACCGGGCGACGTCATCGTCGCGGTCAATCGCGTGCGGGTGAAGAATCTCGAGGAAATGAAAAAGGTCGTAAGCTCAGGCGGCCGCGCCATCGTGCTCAATATTCAGCGCGGCAACGGATCGGTATTTATTCTGATTCAGTAAGCGATCGCTTTCAGCCTTCCACTTTGCGATCCTGTTCCAGCGCCGGAGGGGCTTCGTGCTCCAGCTCCACGCTTTCGATCTTTTCGAAACGGTTGCTGATTTTCTGCGCCGAAGTGTGCACCTCGTCCACGTCCTTGTTCGCCTGCTTGATGTGGCGCGACAGATTGTCCATGCGCTTCTGAAATCGCTCGAAGTCCTTGGCCAGGCCTCCGAGGTGCTCCTGAATGATGTGCACCTGCTTTCGCGTAGCTTCGTCCTTCAGCACCGCGCGTGCCGTGTTGAGGATCGCCATGAGGGTGGTGGGTGAGACCATCCAAACGCGGTACTGCTGGGCTTCCTGAACCAGATCCGCGTGGTGGGCCTGGATCTCCGCGAACACCGCTTCGGCGGGAATGAACATCACTGCGCCGTCCGAAGTCTCGCCGCGAATGATGTACTTCCCGGCGATATCCTGAATGTGCTTGCGAATATCGATCTTGAACTGTCGTTCGGCGCCCTTGCGTTCCGTTTCGCTGAGCGACACGTCGGTCATCCGCCGATAGCTTTCCAGTGGAAACTTGGCGTCGATTGCCACGGTGCCCGTGGGATCGGGAAGGAAAAGAACGCAGTCGGCCACCTTGCCGTTGGACAAAGTGTGTTGCAGGCCGAAGCTCGACTCCGGCAGCACGTTTCTCACCAGGGCGTTGAGCTGCACCTCGCCGAAGGCGCCCCGCGAGCGCTTGTCGTCCAGCACTTCCTGCAGGCTCACCACGTTGGTGGAAAGCTCGGTGATTTTCTTTTGCGCCTCGTCGATCAACGCCAGACGCTTGAGCACGTCGGCGAACGTGGCGGTGGTCTTCTCGAAACCTTCGGAAAGCCGCTTCTCCACCTCGCCGCTGATGTCCTTGAGGCGCCTGTCCGTGGTCTGGGTGAGGCCTTCAACGCGCTTGCCGATTTCGTCGGCGCTTCGTGTCAGCGCCTCCGTGACCTGACGCTGCACGATCTGCATGCCGCTTTGAAGCGAGTCCTGCAGCGTTTTTATGGCTTCGGCCTGACGCTGTTCGAAACGCGTCTGGTGCTGGGCGAATGCCGCCTGTACCTGTTCCCGCAGCTCGCCCATGGAGCGGCCGGCCTGCACGCGACCGTCGCCGAGCTGCGCGCCCACGTCCTTTTTCAGGTTCTCGAAACGCTCCACCAGGGTCGCGCGCAGTTCGCCGGATGCCCCCGTGTAGCGCGTCTGCAGCTCCCCGAGGCTGCGCTGAATCGCCTGCTGCGCGTTGAAGTGGCTCTCGGCAAGCGTTTTCTCCAGCCCGCGGACGCTTTCCTCGAGAGCGCGGGTCCGCGCCTCCATCGCTGCGCCGTGATCGTCGAGCCTGGTGTGGATGCGGATCAGATCCTCGGAGGCGTCGGCCATGGTACGCCGCAGCCAGAGGCAGATCAGGACGATGACGCAGACACCCGCCAGGATCAGCAGCGCGAGGATTGAGCCGAAATCGATCTGCAGGCTCATAGGAAAGCGGGCGTAAAGCGGCCGTTTACCCTATCGAAGCGAACCGTATAACGAGCTGGCATTCGAGCGATTGTGGCGGCATACGCGCCGGAACTCAATTTGGCCGAGCGAGCGCGGTCGGGTCGAGTCGAAACCGACCCTCCCCGCAAAAGACTCGGACGGGAATAACGGGCTTAAGGCGTGTTCGCGCGCTCGGGCACCGCGTCGGCCTGTATCGCGGCTGCGTCAGCTTCGATATTCACGAGCGGCGTGAGCTCCGATACCACCCTGGCCGCAACCGGGTCGCCGCCCTGGGCCGCCTGCATATACCAGCCCAGGGCCTTTTGAATATCCTTCGCCACCCCGACTCCGTATCGGTACATGTAACCCAGGTTACGCTGACCGTAGGCGTCCCCCTGGCCTGCGGCCTTGAGGTACCAGTCTCTGGCGGCAGCCAGATTGCGAGGCATGCCGACCCCCTGCTGGTAGAGAAAGCCCAGCGCGCTTTGCGCCGGCGCGAACCCCTGACGCGCAGCCTTGCGATACCAGCTGGCCGCAACCTGCGCATTCTTTTCCACCCCGAGTCCGTGCAGATAGGCGTGACCGAGGTAGGCTTCCGCCGCCGGATTGGATTTGATCGCCGCTCTGCGAAGCCATTTGAGCGCCTGGGCGTAATCCCTGGGCGTGACTCTGCCGTCCAGATACAGGCGACCGAGATTACTCTGCGCGCTGGGATCTCCCAGCTCGGCGCCGCGCTTCAGCAGCGTAAGCGCCCGCGCGGGGTCGCTGTCGACCCCCTGGCCTTTCAACAGCAGGAAGGCCAGATTATTGAGCGCCGCCGGATTGTCCTGGTCCGCAGCGCGCTCGTACCAGAACGCCGCCTCGCTCAAGTTCTCATCCGTACCGCGGCCGGTGCGGAGCATGTCGCCGATTTTGACCTGGGCGCCCGGGTGCCCCTGGATGGCCGCCTGCATGTACCACTGGAACGCAGTGACCGGATCGGCGGCTATGCCGTTGCCGCTTTCGTAGCGGTAAGCGAGCTGTACCTGCCCGTTCGGGTCGCCGCTCTCGGCGGCTTTCCGAATCGCCTCGAGGCTCGGTCCGCCGGGCTCGCCTCGCTGGCTTTCCCCGTAGATTTCCGCCAGCAGCGCGCGGGCATTTTCGTGTCCGCTGGCGGCCAGAGATCGCAGGGTCGCCATGGCGTCGTCCGCATTCCGGGGAACGCCGGTGCCGCGGTAGTGGAGGCGCGCCAGGTTGAAACGGGCGTTCGGGTCCCGCTTCGCCGCCGCCTTGCGGTACCAGGACTCCGCCTTGAAATAGTCGCGCTCCACTCCGCTTCCCTGCTCGTAGCGCTCCCCGATCAGATTCATCGCCTCGACGTCGCCGCGCTCCGCGGCCTCCCGGTAGAAACGGAAAGCGTCGCGGGGACTCTGTCCGACGCCCTCGCCGCGCTCCAGCATGCGCCCGGCATGCTTCATCGCTTCGATGTTGCCGTCCAGGGCGAGCGCTTCGTAAAGCTCGAACGCGGCGCCCAGGCGGCCGGAGGCGTACTCGGCGTGGGCGCTTTCGATGTTGAGGGCGTGGGCGGGCAGGGTGGCGCAAAGAGCGAGCGCGGCCAGGACCGGGATCAGGGCACGCCGAACGAGGCCCCGCAGGCGGAGAGACGATCCCCAGGACAGTCCCCCGGGAGCGACTGGAAGAGCCGGGCGCGAAAGCGTGTTCATCTCAACTTGAGCCACTGCGTCGGGGCAGGCCCCTCGACGGGTCGAAAGACGTAAATTATTGAACGGGCTCGATTTTAGTTCTGCGTATCGGTTCACAACGCGGACCAAAGGCCGACCTGGACGGGTGCTGGCGCGCGACCCCGGCAATTCAGCGGGGCGTATTTTCGACACCGGCGGTGTCCTGAGCACCCAGCGTGGCCACGATTTCGGCATATTCGGCATGATCTTTAGGAATGAATCCGATGCGAACGAGAAAATCGATGATCACCAGCGCGCAGTTGAACTTGAACTCTGTGGTTTCACGCACCCGCCGGCTCACCTCGTCCAGCGTCCAGAGGTGAAAGGACTCGACCTCGCCGTCGACGTTGACGGGACGGAAATCGGGGGGAAGTTCGAGGTCGAAAACGAATATCGTATCGGGGCGCAGCCCCTGGCCCAGGTCGACGGCGTAGCCGATGCGGCCGGCGGGCCGGGCCAGCGAGGCGCGGGACCTGGGGATACTCGCCTCTTCCGAGCACTCCTTGATCAGGTTTTCCTCCAGGGAGATCCCGTACGGCTGACCGCCGGCAACCAGGTGGTCCAGCTTGCCGGGAAAGGTCGGCTTGTCTCGCGCCCGCCGCGCAACCCACAGCTTGATCTGCCCGCCTTCGCGCACGTACGCGTTCACGTGGACGCCGTAGCCGGGTACTCCGAAGCAGGGAAGCGCGGCGCGCTCCATCAGCAGCAACGGGGGATCGTTCCAGCTCCGGCCAACCGGAAAGACTTCGTCGTACCAGTGTTCGATCTTTCCCTCGGCGTGAAGCTGGCGCAGCACCGCGTCCACCGCCGCGCTGCGGGCCCGCAGGCCCGGATACCCGCCGTTCAGGGCGGAGGCTAAACGGAGGCGATCCCGGCTGACGGCAAACACGTGCGGCCATTGCCGCAGGGTTTCGGCGAACGCGTGGCGCACGAGACCCACATCGACCCCGGCGACGCGGAAGGGGCGATAATCTGACGCGACGTATCGATTGGCTTCGCGGATGCGATCGAGGTAGGACAATGACGGTGTTGAAGCGAGCTGCCGGAGATCGAGTATCCAATATCGAATATCGAATATCGAATATCGGATGTCGGATGTCGAATGTCGGGGAGATCGCAGAGGGTCGACCGAGTACAGGCAAAGCCGATGTCTCGCTCTCCCGCCCCCGTTTACCCTCTGTCGGTCATATCACCTCATCCAGATGCCGGATCAGCCTCTTCACTTCCTCGGGCGAGTTGTAGTGCACCATGCTTGCGCGCACTACGCCGTTGTTCCTGTCCACTCCCAGTGCGTCGATGAGCCGCTTGGCATAGAAATGCCCGGCACGAATGCCCACGTCGTGCTTCGCCAGGTGTCTGGGAAACTCGTTCGAGTCTCGACCGTTCACGATGAAGGAAAACGTCGGCACGCGCGCCTCGTGGTTCCAGGTGGCGCGTCCGATGATGCGAACCTCGGGCTTCGAATCAAGAAAGTCGACGAAAGGCTTCGCCAGATTCTCTTCATGCGCGGTGATGAGGTTGAAGCAACCCCTCATCCGCGAGTGCAGCGTCGCGTTGCTGCCGGGAAAGTGATGCCGATGGAAGGCATCGAAGTAATCGATGATTCCCGAGAGTGAGGCCGTCAATTCGTGATTCGGTCCGCCGGGATTGAGCTTGAGCGGAATGTCATCATCCGCGACGAAGTAATGGTGCTGGCGTTTCGCCTCGAGCAGCAGCTCCCGCTTTCCGTAAAGCAGGCTCACGTGGGGACCGTAGAGCTTGTACAGGCTGACGAGATAGAAGTCCACGTCCAGCGCCTTGACGTCCAGACAGCGGTGAGGCGCGTAAGCCACGGCATCGACGCAGAGGAGCGCCCCGGCTTCATGAACGCGGCGCGAAATTTCCGCGACGTCATTGATACTTCCCGTGATGTTCGAGCACTGAGTGACGCAAACCAGGCGCGTGCGGTCGGTGAGCAGCATGTCCAGCTCTTCCAGCTCGAGGTCCGCCGTATCCGGATTGACCCGCCACTCCCGGAACCCGACGCCGAATTCCTCCAGCCTCCGCCACGCTCCGTTGTTGGCCTCATGGTCGAGATTAGTCACCACGATTTCATCGCCCGGCGCGAACCAGTGCCGGATAGCCTGCGCCAGAAGGTAAACGTTCATGCTGGTGGAAATGCCGACCATGACTTCCTCCGGATCGGCATTCAGCATTTCGGCCATGAGGCGATGGCTTTCCGCCATGCGCTCGGCGGCTCGCGCGGACGGCGCGAATTCTCCGCCGGGCTGCACCTGCGTTTCACTCATGTATCTGCGCACTTTGTCGATCACGGAGTGCGGCACGAAGGTGCCGCCGGCGTTCTCGAAGAACGCGAGCGGGCCCATGACGGGAAACTGCGCGCGGACAAACTCCAAATCCATGACCGGCTCGGGCATTTTCAACAACGTTGCTCCAGGTTCACGGGTCGCCGGGGACTCCGTAGGATGGCGCCGCGGTCGGATCGAGCGCCCGGGTGACGTAATCCTGCTTCTGCGGAGCGAAGATCGACCAGATCCGCCGCAGCTCCGTTATGGGTTCATGGTGCCAGTCGACGCGCAAATCCACCGTCGGCCAGACGAGATTTTCCGCCACCCGGATTCCCGCGGAGCGCACCGCGCCTTGTTCGCCTCCGCATCTGTCTCCGGCCTCCAGGGCCAGGAGCAGCCGTTCGGCGAGCTCCGCGCCGGGATCGGCTTCGAAAGCGGCGACCATGGCCGCCGGAACCTCGTTGCGCTTGAGCAAATTGCCCGCCGCGATGCAGCGCCTGCCACTGGCCACGGCGTTTCGTCCGAGGGTGTTGCCGCCGGAGTGGTGAGCGGTTTCGCCGTTTCCGTCGACCACCGTGATCTGGCGGTGCTCGGGATAGGACCCCGCCTTTACCAGCAGGGTCAGCACCCGATTCGCCGCAAAACCGCGTCCCAGTAACTCGAGCCCCAGGTCGCCGAGCGCCGGGTCGGTGATGTTCTGGCTGGCAACGGCGCCGGCGCCGGCGCGCACCCAGGCGCAGCGGCTGGTGACGCAGACGCTGGACGAAGACACCGCGATGCCGAAGGCCCCCGTGCGCTCGCAGTTTGCGGCCAGTGAGAAAGTCATGGGGTTTCGCTGTCGAATCCAGAAATCGAGGGGCCTGATGCCGGCAACCGGGCGGGTAGTGTAACCCGGATGAGGCGGGTCCCCGGAGTGTCGAAACGCGAGCCGAACAGCGGCGGGGAAACTGATGAACGCAGGCGACAAGGTGATAACGGTGCGGCCGGACGAAGGCGACCGGCTGCCGCAGAATCTTCCTTTCTTTCGCGGGATCTCCCGGCGAACCGCGGGCAGCCGCGGGATCTCCATGTACAAAGTGGTGATCCCGCCCGGAGCCGCGGCGGAGCCGCACCGCCACGTGAAATTCGAGACGGCGATCTATGTGCTCAAGGGCAGAGTGGAGACGCGCTACGGAGAGGGGCTTGAAGAATCAGCCATCAACGAGGCGGGAGATTTCGTCTTCATCCCGTCGGATCTGCCTCACCAGCCGGTGAATCTGAGTCAAACGGAGACAGCCGAGGCCATCGTCGCGCGCAACGACGCCAGCGAGTCGGAAGCGGTGGTGCCCTACGATCCGAAAAAATAGGTCGGTAGAACGCGCTTCGTCAGGCCCGTTTAGGGATGCGTTTGATGATCGCCGCGAGCCGTCCCGCCCCGGCCATGCCGACCTTGTCCCTTGCTTTGGCCACCAAGCGGTGCGGCTTGTGCCCCCGTCGGTTCAAATCCTGCACGATGAGCGCGATCTCTTCTTCTGGCCGGTTTTTCTTCAGAGAAAGGTAAAGAATCTCGAACTGGGTCTCGGACCAGAGGGTTTTTGTGCTTGTGTAAACTCCTGACACTGGGACGCTCCGAGTTGTCTGTAAGGCCGTGGAAATTGACGGCCCGTTATGAATAGAAAGCTTGAAATCAAGACCGCCAGGATCATCTTCAGCTTTCCCTGAATTGAATTTTAGCGCCGCTATCGGCGTGGAGCGCGCCGGTTTGCGGCACTTTTTGCCGACCTCGTCACGAATTGGAAACGCAATGGCTGCTCCCGTTTCTGAGGCCCGGGGACTTTGTTCGCGGGCCTGACGGCGATGCGGTCCAGAGCGGCGAATCCCGGAATCGCACGCTCTCGAGGGGTCCCGGTGGCGGGCGGTGCCCGGAGGACAGTCGCGTGGGCAGCGGCGATTTCAGAAGAGGGAAGATGGTGATCGGGGCCGGGATCCTTTATCGACCCCGATGTGCCGTTCACCGATTGCAGCCTAACCTTGTTCCGGAAAGCAGAACTCCATCCGGGTGAAGCGGCCGCGGAACGCCTCCACGGCGGGAACCCAGTGCCCGGCGGGCCGGTCGTGGCCTTCGCCGATGATCTCCGCCATCAGCTCCGCCAGCTCCTTGAAGTCCTGTTCCTTCATTGCGAAGCGGGTCATTTCCTGCGAACCCATGCGTACGCCGCTGGCAGCGGCAAAGCCGGGATCGTCATGGTAGGCCTGCGGATTGGTGATGATGTTGTTTTTCTCCAGCAGGTCGGACAGGTACTCGCCTTTGGCCCTGGCGCCGCGTAGCAGCACCTGGTGGGTCTGCGTGAAGTCGTTCGCCGGATCGCCTTCGAGACTCAATCCCAAATCCGCCAGCGCGCGGGCGAAAGCCCGGGCGTTTCGGATAACCTGGGTCTGGTACGCGTCCTTGAAGTGCAGCATTTCGTAGGTCGCTCCAAGCAGCCCCAGAAGCGTGCCCAGATGGTGGTTGCTCACGTGTCCCGGGAAAGCCCGCGACTCCACGTGGCGCCACAGCTCCTCGAAGGGCGAGCCGTGCTCGATGTTGCCCAGCACCACTCCGCGCTGCGGTCCGAAAAAAGTCTTGTGGGTGGAACCGGTGACGATATCGGCGCCTTCGGCAAAGGGGTCCTGGAAATGATCTCCAAGCAGCCCGAGCACGTGGGCGCCGTCGTACATGATGAGCGGACGTCTCGGGTTGTCCCCGCCGAACTGCTGATGAACGAACTCCGCGATCTCGCGCACCGGCTCCGTGTGAATGATCACGCTGCGTCCAAAAACGATGAGTTCCGGGCTCGTCCTCGCTATCAGCGACTTGGTCGCCTCGACATCGATTCGGTGCGGGTTTTCTTTCTGAAAAGGAAAGTGCTCCACAGCCGGTCGCATGGTACGCGGATCGACGTCGACGTAATTCTTCAGCGCGCCCATCACCTGAGCGCTCAAGTGCCCGCCCTTGTTCAGGTCGTGCACCAGCACCCTCGAGATGGGGCTGTGGTGCGCCACGCTCCGATGCCGGTTACGGAACTGCTTGAGCGCATCGTAGACGGTGTCGTTGGCCATCTGCCCGCTGATGACCCGCGGCTCGACGCGATTGCAGTTGAAGAAGGTCGCGAGCGCCGCCTTGAGCTCCTCTTCCCGCTCCATGATGAAGCCCGTGCCTTTGTAGTAGCGCACGTCGGGCGCGTTCGGACCAAGGGCCTTGAGCGACTTGTGCTCGTTGTAGCGTCCTGACGGATCCATGACACAGAGGCGGTCGACGAAGGCGGAGGGGGTCTGCTCGGAGGGAATGAGATTGATGCACTCGGTGCGCCGCCAGTGGGTATTGGCCTCGGCATCCTTCATCAGGCGGGCGCCATGCCGCACCAGCTCCTCGTCTTCGACGCGGGGCGTCTTCCGGGGCGCTTCGAAACCGGTGTAGGCTCGGGCGTAAGGCGCCGACGGCCAGACGTTTTTCTCCACAAGTTCGGCCTCGAAGCGCTTGCCGCGGTCGTCCTCGATCTTCAGCACCACCGGCCGGTCGCTGCGATAGCGGATCTCGGCATCGAGCAGGGCAAGACCGATCGGGCGAATGTCGTGCTCCTTGGAGGGCTGCGCTGTGATGGCGCTTTCGTAAAAACGCGCGTAGGGCACGCTGGTTCCCGAGGTGACGTAGCCGACGTGCCGTCCGTCGCGATAAACGCGATAGCCGGCACGCAGCGGCTTGCGGCTGCCGAACACCGCGAGCGGCTGGATCAGGCGCCGGAGCACGCGCTTGTCCACGTCCGCCTCGATTTCGCCGCGGCGAATCCGGGTGTACTCCTCGCGCTGCCGATGCAAGGCCTCCTTGCCGATGAAGTCATGGGTATCGTGCGCGGAGACGGCGAAACGCGCCAGATGATTGGCGAACACCGGGATCTCGTTGCCGTCCGGGTCTTCGCCCAGCTCGTGACCGTAAAGGGGTAATCCCGCCTCGAGACGGAGCGAGTCGCGCGCGCCCAGCCCCACCGGCTGGGCGCCATGACCCACGAGTTTCCGCCACAGCGTTTCGGTAAAGTCCCGCGGCGGGAACAGCTCGAAGCAGACCGATTCACCGGTATAACCCGTGCGCGCGACAATGACGTCGTTGCCTTCCATTCGAACGTTGCCGAGCTGATTTCGCTTGTTCTCCGGAAGGGCGGATTTATCCACCAGTTTCTCCAATATCAGCGAGGCGTTGGGGCCCTGCAGCGAAATCATGCACAGCTGCTCGCTGATGTTCGTCATTTGGAGATTTTCGCGGTGGTTATGCTGCTCCAGCCATTGCCAGTCTTTGTCGCGGTTCGCCGCGTTGACCACCAGCAGAAAATCCTCCTCGTCCAGCTTGTAAAGATACGCGTCGTCAACGGCGCCGCCGGTGGGGGTCGCGATGAACGTGTAGTGGGCGTGCCCGGGCTCCAGCGCGTGCACGTTGTTGCTCAGCACGTAGTTGAGAAATTCTTCCGCGCCTTTACCTCGAATGCTGAAGCGACCCATATGGGAAACGTCGAACAGACCGGCGTTGCGTCGCGTAGCCAGGTGTTCCTTGATGATGCCCGTCGAATACTGAACCGGCATGTCCCAGCCACCGAAGGGCACCATCTTTGCGTCGTGGCTGACGTGCCATCGGTGAAGCACCGTCTTGAGAAGATTTTCCCGCTTGTCGGTCATGATGAGTGCCCCGCCTCATCGAGCATCCTCGCTTGCTTTGCCGCGGTAGTGTTCATGATGCCTTGAGGAATTCCTCGTACTCCCGGGCCACGTCTTCGACCGCCGCTTCGTAAAGCTGCCGCCCGGCGTCGACGTTTGCCAGTGACGGGTCCGAACCGATGCGCCCGTCGGGAAAACGGCTGCGGTAGTCGTCGGCGTCGTAAATGGGCCCGGTGGGCGCCAGCTTCGGCGCCATCTCGGCTGACTTCACCGCGTCGGGATAAGCGAAGTATGTGAGCGAAACTTCCGAGGGCGTGGCGTGGCTGCCTTCGGAGCTGCCGAAAAGCTTTTCCGATAGCTGCTTCACTCCCGGCGCCATGTACCAGTTGCTCAACTTGCAACGAATGCGCGGACGGTTGTTTCCGCCGATGAAACTCCTCTCCGCATAGATCTCGGAGAAGGCCGCGGATACGGTGGCGATATTGCCGCCGTGTCCGTTGAGGAAATAGCAGCGCTCGAAACCGTGCCGGGCGAGCGACTGCACCACGTCCCGTACCACGGCGATGAGCGTCGAAGGCCGAAGGCTGACGGACCCCGGAAAGCCGAGATGGTGCTGGGCCATGCCGATGCTGAGCGTGGGTGCGACCAGGGCGCCAATTTTTTCGCCCACACCCCGGGCAACGACCTCCGGGCAGATGGCGTCGGTGCCGATGAGCCCGTTGGGGCCGTGCTGCTCAGTGGAGCCGATGGGAACGATGACGCCTTTGGAGCGTTCGAGATAGCGCTCGATCTCCTGCCAGGTGCAAAGGTGAAGCAACATGTCGCCTTCCGTCAGGCGCCGCTCCGTTTCTCAGAAAGGCCCGCGAGACTCAGGATCCCGCGGGCGCCACCGGTGGAGCTGACCCCTTTGTTAAGATGGGGTCGATGAAAGTGTCACAGGGACCGAGGATTTACAACCGTGGACGCCCCGCGAAAATCG